>CAZHHF010000041.1:0-12771 GCA_964531905.1 uncultured Bacteroides sp. | reverse complement strand
ACCCGAAAGTAGGGACACACGGCTCGTGTGTCCGCCATCAATAAGCTGATTCCCAATGGATTGTAGGGCTGCTTCGCGGAGCAGCCGGGTCAAATAAACATCCTCCATCCTACGATTCCTGAACCTGTAACCGAAGCAGAACCATCTACCGGTAAATACGTGCGAAAGGCCGAACACCGGTACATTCACCTCTGCTTCATCATACACCAGGCTTCCCGGATAGAAAGTAGGGCTGCACTCAATAGTAGGGACGCACGGTTCGTGCGTCCGCCATCAACAAGCTGATCCTCAATGGATTGTATTGTTGCTTCGTGGAGCAGCCGTGTCCAATGACCTCCACCCAGGATTGCTGATACACTGGCATTGAGGATGGATTTAAATATAAAAGGTCGCACCTGAAAAATAATCAAGACACGACCTCTTGTATGAGATTGGATTGTATGTTTTTTCGAATTACATGTTCATTCCGCCATCAACTTGGATTACCTGACCGGTAACGTATGAAGCCAGATCAGAAGCGAGGAAAGTTGCAACATTAGCGATATCCTCAGGTTGTCCACCGCGGCGAAGAGGAATTTTAACTTTCCATTCTTCACGTACCTTGTCGGGTAACTGTGCGGTCATCGCTGTTTCGATGAATCCGGGTGCGATTGCATTGGCGCGGATTCCACGCGGACCCATTTCCTGAGCAACACTTTTTGCAAGAGCGATCATACCTGCTTTTGAAGCAGCATAGTTGGCTTGTCCGGCATTACCGTGTACACCTACTACTGACGCCATGTTGATGATTGATCCACCGCGCTGGCTGAACATTACAGGAATAACATTGCGGGTGAAGTTGAAAGCGCTTTTAAGGTTGATGTTGATTACGCGATCCCATTGATCTTCGCTCATTCTAAGCAGCAGACCGTCTTTGGTAATACCTGCATTGTTGACGAGGATGTCGATACGTCCGAATTCCTTATGGATCTCATCGACAACTGCTTTTGTAGCTTCGAAATTAGATGCGTCCGAAGCAAATCCTTTGGCTTTAACTCCGAGTGCTTCGATTTCAGCCTGGGTTGCAAGTGCGTTATCGTCGATTACAAGATCGGTGAACGCGATATTAGCTCCTTCCTGAGCGAATTTCAGGGCGATAGCTTTTCCAATGCCACGGGCGGCACCGGTGATAATAGCTGTTTTTCCTTCGAGTAGTTTCATTTGAATGTGATTACTTTGAGGTTATAAAGTTTGTGTTATATTGTTTCTTCAGTTTGACTGAGTTGATTATATAGGCTATAATGCTTTTCACGTTGAAGTGCATGGCATTGTTTCTATGTTTATCTTCTTCAAGTGCCTGTCGGCTCATTGCTTGGATAAATGTGGGTAACACAGGAATCAGCAGATCGCAGGCTTCTGAATCGAATTCACCGGCTATTATACCCTCGCGCAATATGGCTCTGATCAGCTCGATTTCCTTTGTCAAGACAGCTTGTCTTATTTTTTCTGACCGGGAAAAATCAAGACTCATCCAGGCGGTTATATTGTCGTAGTGGAACGATTCGTTACGGATATTTTCAAAATGACATTCAAGATAGCGGGTTAGCTTTTCAGTTGCCGGTAATGTCATCGTAGCTATTTTTCGTAGCTCCGCGACATGGTTTTCACTCTCACGCTCTATAACAGCATTGAAGATGTCACTTTTGCTTTTAAAATAGGTATAGACCGTTCTACGCCCGTTTTCTGAGGCGTTGGCAATGTCTATCATAGTGGTATTCTCTATTCCTTTCATAAGGAATAATAGACGTGCCACCTCGATCAACCTGTCGCGAGTCTTTAATACCATTATTAATATTAAATGAATTCATTTAAACTCTGCGAAATTAACGATTTTTTGCCGATTGACAAAAAAAATATTAGTTAGCGGGTAGATTGCGGCTGATCTATTTCGAATTTTTAAACTTTTTTAATTAGAAATTGTCTTTATTTATGTCGGGCTTCTTTTGACCTGATAAGTGTTACCCTATTAATTTAATTCTGTAATGAAACGATCTGTTATACTATCGGGATTACTGTTGCTTACTGTTCTGTTTGTATCGGCTGCCAACATAAACGATGAGACTCTGACCTACGATGTTATGTTCAAATGGGGGCTGATAAATAAAAAAGCTGGTGAAGTGACTATAAAAACGACCAACCTTTCCGATGATAAGTTTCATTCGATCCTTGTGGGACGCTCGGCGAAATGGGCCGACCGTTTTTATACCGTTCGTGATACTCTTATCGGAACGATCTCCAAGCAGGGTAGGATATATCCTCTCAGTTATCAAAAGATTTCTCATGAGGGTGGAGAGTTTAAATGCGATAAAATTGATTATGAATGGTCGAATAACAATAATAGTGTAGTCGCTCATTGCGACCGTTATCATCAGAAAAAAGAAGGCCGTCCGGTGGTTCACTCCACAAATTTGCATAAGGCAGATGGATATTCCCTTGATATGCTCAGCGCGTTCTACTATATGCGTTATATCGATTATCCGTCTATGAAAATTGGTGAGTCGCAGACAATGAACATATTTTCAGGTAAGCGGAAAGAGATATTGAAGATTACATATAACGGAATAGATGTAGTTAATGTTGCCGGGACTGATTACAAATGTTATATGATATCGTTTACTTTCACGAGCGACGGTAAAAAGAAAA
The DNA here is from genome assembly GCA_964531905.1 of uncultured Bacteroides sp. GTDB lineage: Bacteria > Bacteroidota > Bacteroidia > Bacteroidales > Muribaculaceae > CAJUPY01. The sequence continues at coordinate 10,089 of CAZHHF010000041.1, read as the reverse complement.
CAAGTGATGATATACACGCTTGGATTTCGGTATCGCCTGAAAGAATACCGTATAAACTTCAGGGTAAACTGCCGGTTGGAATGGTGAAATGTTATTATGTTCCCAAACACTAATTGTCAATCGGAGTTAAAAAATCGGCTAATCTTGGTCATTCAGTTGGAATTGTGTAATTTTGGCATTTTAAATGCTAAAACGATTTATCATTCACTGCATGAAATCCATAAAGATATTAAGCCGATTGTTGTTTTCAGTATTTGTTAGTGTTCCCCTTACTCTTTTGGCTGTTGATGACTCTATTGATGAGGCGCAGCTTCTGATGAAGAGTGGTGAACTTGATGATGCCGTTGCCATGCTCGAGCGCCTTGAGGCGTTGAAACCAAAGGACGGTGAGATAAATATGCTGTTGGGAGATTGTTTTGTGATGGAAGGAAAGTCATCGCAAGCTATAGAACAGTATCGGTCGGCTCAGAAAAAGGGGATTAATGATGCATGGCTTTCACTGGCGCGTCTGGCAACCCTCGAGTATAGGGTTCAGGATGCCGAAGATGATATAGAGCTGTATCGTAAAGGACTGAAGAAAGGTAAAAAGACTTTGCCTGATAATTCATCGGAAATCGTTGCGAAACTCGATAAGACACGCAATATGCTCGATAGAGTTGAAAAGATTGTAATAATAGACAGTCTTAATGTGGATGCCGATGAATTTTTTAATTTCTACCGGTTGTCATCGGAAAGCGGTTCGCTTCAATCACCTGACATCCTTCCTGAGAATTTAAACTCGGCATATCCTACGGTGGTATATACTTCTGAAAACGGTATGCAGAGAGTGTTCGCAGTTGAAAACGATGAACATAATTATGTATTGGTAAGTCAGGATCAGTTATATGGCGGCCGATGGGACGCTCCGAAAGAATTAGGTGAGGCGTTGAATGAAGGAGGTGATGCCAATTATCCGTTCATTATGCCCGATGGCGTTACATTATTTTATGCAAACGATGGTGAGAATTCGCTTGGCGGTTATGATATATTTATTTCAAGAAAGTCAGGCAATGGTTTTCTTAGCCCTCAGAATATAGGAATGCCGTATAATTCTCCATATAATGATTATATGCTTGCAATCGATGAGTTGACCGGTGTCGGATGGTGGGCAACTGACCGTAATCAGATCCCCGGAATGGTCACTATATATGTGTTTATCCCTTCTGAGATGAGGGTTAATTATGATGTTGATGATCCCGATCTCGCATCGCGCGCACGTATTGACCGATTTCGCGATACATGGGAGAATGGAAAGGATTATGCCGATATATTGCGCAGAATCGAGATGATTACTCCCGGAGTTAAATCAGAGAAAAAAGAATCGCAGTTCATGCTTAGTGTCCCAGGTCGTGGTGTCATAACCTCACTTGATCAGTTCCGTGATAAAGAAGCCCGCCGTGAAATGGAGTCATATCTTAAACTTCAGGACGAGTACAATAAGCAGGCTGAAAAGTTGATGAGTCTTCGTCGTAGATTTGCCGGTGGAGATACTTTCTCGGTTGATGATATCTTACCTCTTGAGAAATCACAGGCAGAATTCCGTGAGAAGCTTAAGCAGGCTCGAAACAAGGTTATATCATTGGAAACGCGAAAAAATAACTAATACATATTAAGATCAATGACCCTCTTTTTGTCATCGTTTGCAATCCTTATTGTAGGTTATTTCATATATGGATTGCTTGTTGAAAAAATATTCGGAGTAGAACCGTCACGTCCCACTCCTGCAATAACAATGAATGACGGTGTCGACTATACACCGATGCCAACCTGGAAAGTGTTTTTGATCCAGTTTCTTAACATTGCCGGTTTAGGCCCGATTTTTGGCGCCATAATGGGTGTGATGTTCGGTCCGGCCGCTTTCCTGTGGATCTCACTTGGAACAATATTTGCCGGTGGCGTTCATGATTTTGTGTCAGCCATGATTTCTATCCGTTCAGGAGGTTCATCGTTGCCGGAAATTGTGGGTACCGAACTTGGAAGTACCATAAAGCAGATAATGAGAGGCTTTTCATTGTTGTTGCTGATTCTCGTAGGAGCCGTTTTTGTACTTACTCCATCGGAGCTGATAGCTTCCATGACTCCTGATTGGATGGACAAAGTATTTTGGATCGCCGTGATATTCCTATATTATATACTTGCGACTCTGCTTCCGATTGATAAACTGATTGGTAATTTCTATCCGTTGTTCGGTTTCGCTCTGCTCTTCATGGCAGCCGGATTATTGGCGGTTCTTCTGTTCGGAGATGTTTCTATTCCCGACGGTTTTACTGACGGTCTTCATTCACGTTATCAGGGAGACGCTGCATTGACTCATCCCTTATTCCCCATGATGTTCGTTACCATAGCATGCGGCGCGATTTCAGGTTTTCATGCCACTCAGTCACCTATGATGGCACGCTGTCTGAAAAACGAGAAACTTGCGCGTCCGGTATTTTATGGAGCTATGGTCGCAGAAGGTTGTGTGGCATTGATTTGGGCTGCCGCTACAATCGCTTTCACTGAAGGATATGAAGGTCTAAACGAGTATATGTCACAGCCGGGACATTCGGCAGGTTCGTTGGTAAGAGAACTTTCACTCGATTGGCTCGGTACTGCCGGTGGAATTCTCGCTATTATAGGTGTTGTCGCCGCTCCGATCTCAACCGGCGATACGGCTTTGAGAAGCGCACGATTGATAGCTGCTGATTTTCTTAAATTAGATCAAAAGAAATTTATCAAACGTCTGCTTATCTCACTTCCGATATTCGTTCTGGCATTTTGCATTATGCTGATAGATTTCAGCGTACTATGGAGATATTTTGCATGGTGTAACCAGACACTTGCCGTGTTTACGTTATGGGCCGTGACAGTATATCTGGCACGTAAAGACAAAGCATATATTGTCACTCTGCTGCCGGCTATGTTTATGACTGCCGTGAGTGTGTCGTATCTGATATTTGCTCCTTCACCCGAAGGATTCGGACTCGGATTGCCATTCGCTTTGGGGGCGGGCTGTAGCGTAGCGGTTGCATTTATGCTATTGTTTTTTGTGTATGTGAAAAGAATTAAATCTCCCGACAGTAAAATCAAATTCAATTATTGATGACTGATATTCTTGGCCTTATAGCCCATACAGATAGGTATAATCTTCATTCCCATACGGAGTTTTGTGACGGCCGCGCACAGATGGAAGCGTTCGCGCGCAAAGCTGTTGAGGAAGGGGTAGAAGTATATGGTTTTTCTCCTCACTCTCCGGTGCCGATTGTCTCACCATGTAATATGCTTAGATCAAACGTGAGCCGTTATCTTGATGAGGTTAAACGTATAAATGACGTTTATGGTGATAAATGCCGTTTTCTGGCAGGAATGGAGATTGATTATCTTGGTGATGCGTGGGGTCCATCGAATGAATATTTTGTCAACCTGCCTCTTGATTATAGAATCGGTTCAGTTCATTTTCTTCCTGTAAGAGAGAACGGACAGCTTATTGACTGCGACGGACGTCATGAAAGTTTTGTAGAAAAAATGCACACATATTTTCATGATGATATCCGATATGTGGTGGAAGCTTTCTATACAGCATCGATTAAGATGGTTGAGTCGGGCGGTTTCGATATTCTCGGCCATTTTGACAAGATCGGTGACAATGCATCGTTTTTCCGTCCCGGAATTGAAGATGAAAGTTGGTATCGATCCCTGGTGGATGATTATATATCAGTAATTATAGAGAGAAAACCGATCGTGGAGATAAACACAAAAGTATATGCCGACCGTAAGCGGCTTTTCCCCTTGCAGCGTTATTGGAAAAGATTGATTGATGGTGGAGTGAATCTCGTTGTCAACAGCGATGCTCATGTCCCTTCCCTGATTAATGCTTCACGTTTTGAAGTTCTCGCTCTTTTGCGTGAGAGTATGACTGATAAGTGAGGATTGCTGACCGTTTTTTACTGAAGTTTCAATAGAAATGTCTAATTTTGTAGCTGTAAAAAAAGTAAACTGATTTTGAGACATTCTCAGCGCTATATAATTCCATTAATAGGTTTGTGTATCGGTTTTCTGTGTGTTGTTTCGTGCGGAACCCACAGATCGGTACCGGTGGCTGTTCATCCCGGATTGCCTGAAACAGTCGTGTCAGGCGATTCTACGGTAGCTACCGATATGCCTGAGATCTTATCAGATAACGATGAAATACGCGACACGGTCGTCCCTGATGAAATTAAACAGGATTCGATGCCGGTTGTCAATTCACCAGTTGTTGAGGATTCGGTTAACCGTAGTGCTACCGATACATTGGGTTCCAACAAGCCGGCTCCACGATCACGTATACGGCGTGAAAAGGTCGATCTTGAAAATGCGGTGAAGATAACATCTACCGATTCGATGATTATGATCGGCCGTGACAAGGCATTTGTGTATGGTAAAGCTAATGTTGAATACGGTGATATCAAGCTCGACGCCGCAGAGATCGAACTTGATCTGAAAGATAATACGGTCTATGCAGTAGGACGTACTGATTCTCTCGGAGAAGTTGAAGGTAGCCCTGAATTTACCCAAAGGAGCGAAACTTATACCAGTGAGGAGATGACTTATAACTTTAAGACCAAAAAAGGTTTTATGACCAATATCATCACTCAACAGGGGGAAGGATATCTTACCGGTGGCGTTACAAAAAAGACTGAAAGAGAAGATTATTATATAGAGAATGGCCGATATACAACTTGTGATGACCATGACTGTCCGCACTTTTATCTTCAGTTGACAAAGGCAAAGGTAAGGCCGAAAAAAAATATTGTTGTCGGGCCGGCATATATGGTTCTTGCCGGACTCCCTCTTCCGTTGGCTGTGCCGTTCGGTTTCTTCCCGTTTACCGACGAATATGCTTCGGGTGTAATTGTCCCGACTTTCGGCGATGATTATAACCGTGGTTTCTATCTCAGCGATGGCGGATATTATTTTGCTATCAGTGATAATATGGATCTTGCGTTGACCGGAGAAATCTACACAAAAGGTTCATGGGGATTAAATGCGATGTCGACATACGTGAAACGATATAAATATTCGGGTAATTTTCAAATGAATTATCTGAAATCGATCTATGGCGACAAGGGTCAGGCTGATTATTCAAAGCAAACTAACTTTCAGATTCTATGGAGTCATAGTCAGGATGCGAAAGCAAATCCGAATATGACTCTTTCGGCAAGTGTCAACTTCAGTACAAGCGGATATTCCCGAAATGATCTTAACTCGTATTATGGATCGGGTTTTACGGAGAATACAAAGAGTTCGACCATTAACATGAGCTACCGCTTCCCGCGTTCAAAATGGTCTCTGTCGACATCATTCAATATCTCTCAGCGCACGAGTGACTCAACTCTGTCGGTTTCGTTCCCGAATGTGAATGTCACTATGCAGCAGATCTATCCGTTCAAGCGTAAGAAAGCGGTAGGAGATGAAAAATGGTATGAAAAAATCAGGATGTCCTATACCGGTCAACTTCAAAATTCATTGACTGCAAAACAAGATCAGTTTTTCAAAAAAAGTTTGATAAAGGACTGGCGTAATGGAATGAGACATTCAATACCTGTATCTGCGACATTTAATGTCCTCAAATATCTGAATCTCACACCAAGTTTATCGTTTACCGACCGAATGTATACAAGTAAGATCCGCCGTCAGTGGGATCCGAATGCTTCGGTTGAACGATGTGACACATCATATAGTTTCTATAATGTGTGGGACTTTTCGGCTTCGGTGTCTCTCGATACAAAAATATACGGTTTTTATCAGCCGTTGCCATTCCTGGGTGACAAGGTGAAGATGATACGCCACGTGCTTACTCCTTCAATTTCATTCAGTGGCGCACCTGATTTTAGCTCGGCATTCTTCGGTTATTACGGACAGTACACAGTTCCTGATCCTAACGGTGGACCTGGGCAGGTCCGTAAATATTCGTTATTCCCTAACTCTCTTTACGGAGTTCCAGGTCAGGGTAAAAGCGGAACCGTCTCGGTGAATCTTGCTAATAATGTTGAGATGAAAGTCAAAAGCGATAATGACAGTATCGGTGAGAAAAAAATATCGCTTATTGAGAACTTCTCGGTTTCGCAGAGTTATAACTTCGCGGCCGATTCGCTTAACTGGAGTAATATACAGACATCTCTGTTGCTCAGACTGATGAAGAATTTCAATCTTAATCTCTCGGCGACATGGGATGTGTACACATATCAGCTTAATGAAGCAGGAAATCCTGTCAGAGTAAATGTTCCGCGATGGAAGGCCGGTAAAGGTCTCGGACGTCTTTCGAGTACGGGAACATCGTTCTCTTATACATTCAACAACAATACTTTTAAACGGAAATCGGATAAGAATAATAAAGGCGATAAGCAGAATGACCCTCGTAAAAGTTCCGATAATAACCGTGATAGTGAGAATGATAGCCAACAGGGCGACGGTTCGGGAGAGGGTGATATTCAGCTTGATCCCGATGGTTATATGGCATGGTCTATTCCGTGGAGTCTTACATTCAATTATTCGGTAAGCTACGGTTACGGATCATTTAATAAAGAGAAGCTTGAATATAACGGTAAGATCACTCAGAATCTGTCGATGTCGGGTAATATACGTCCTACTGCCAACTGGAGTCTCGGTTTTTCTGCAAGCTATGATTTCAATACTCATAAGATCGCATATATGAACTGCAATATATCACGCGACCTACATTGCTTTACAATGAGGGCGAGTGTGATACCCGTTGGTCCGTATAAATCCTATAATTTCCATATTTCAGTCAAATCCTCGTTGCTTAGTGACCTGAAATATGATAAACGTTCGTCGCCGGTAAATGGCGTGACCTGGTATTGATGGCTTTTAATGTTTTTTAGTGAGACATTCTGTCAGATATTCTACTATTATTTTTAATTTTGCATTTTAAACACCATATATATGCTCAATCGAATTCTCGATGAATCAAAAATAGCAAGGTTGAAACGATTGATTGAAGAATCGGAGAAAATCGTTATTACCTGTCATCTGACTCCCGACGGCGATGCTTTGGGATCGACTCTTGCATTGTGCAGATTATTGAATTCGATGGGAAAGAATGCACATGTTGTCACTCCCGATGTTCCGGCTTCGACATTGATGTTTATTCCCGGTGTGAAAGAAGTAATTCCGTATACGCGGTTCGAGGAGTTCGCTGTTCAGCTTTTCTCAGAAGCTGATTTGATAATGTGTCTTGATTTCAATGCTCTTCAGCGTGTTGACCGTCTAAAGGATCTTTTGATTTCCTCGACTGCGCCTAAGGTTCTTATCGATCATCATATCAATCCTGAAAATTTCGCTGATATAGTGATTTCGCATCCGGAGATATCATCTACCTGTATGCTTCTGTTCAGAGTGATATGTGCTTTAGGATGGGAACCTCTTATAGATCGTGATATCGCTACATGTATTTATACCGGTATGATGACAGATACCGGTAATTTCTCATATAATAGCGAGGATCCGTACCTATATGTTGTCATTGCCGAATTGTTGAAGAAAGGAATTGAAAAGGACAAAATATATAAGCAGGCGTTTAACACAAAGTCGGAGGCAATGTTACGTCTTAATGGTTTTGCGTTGGCAGAGCGTATGAGACTTTTTCCCGAGCATAAAGCTGCTTTAATAACTCTGTCGGCCGATGATCTTTCGCGTTTCCATTATCATCAGGGCGATACAGAGGGATTGGTCAATATGCCACTTGCGATGCCTTCGGTTGAATATGTTGCATATTTGCGTGAAGGTCCCGAATATATTAAGGTGTCGACCCGCAGTGAAGGAGATATTCCGGTTAATGATTTGTGTGAACGGTTTTTTAACGGAGGCGGTCATAAAAATGCCGCCGGCGGTGAATTTTATGGAACTCTGGAAGAGGCTGCCTCAATATTTGTGTCGGTTCTTCCTGAATATGACAAATATTTAAATCATAAAAATAAGAAATGAAAATCAGTAAAAGCATTCTGCTCTACGTTATAGCGGTAGTAGGTATGGCAATGGTGGCTTATTCGTGTAGCGACAGTAAAAGTTATGCCGAGCGTCTTACCGACGAGAATAAAAATGTTAACGCATTTTTAGCCAATCATCGGGTGATAAATAATATTCCTGCCGATTCAATTTTTGAAACAGGTGAAGACGCGCCGTATTATCGAATGGATAATGAGGGAAATGTTTATATGCAGGTTCTTGATGCAGGAGATAAAGAAAAACCGGAAACCGATGATATGGTATATTTCCGTTATATGCGTTATGATCTTACCGGTTACGCGCAATCGGATACTCTCGGCTATGCGATGGGTAATGCTGAAGATATGGATTACCCTGCCACATGGTTCCGTCTAAATAACTTCCAGCTTTCATCGTCGGCCCAATATGGTGTCGGAATTCAGATTCCGATGAATTATCTTGGCTGGAATGCAGAAGTCAATATCGTGATTAAATCACAGTATGGTTTTACATCGGAGATGTCCTATGTTTCTCCGTTCCTGTATAATATACGTTATTTCAAGCCTGGAGTATAATATCTGAATGTTTCAACTAAATTAATAAATCTGTAATGTCGCTGATAAAATCAATTTCAGGAATCCGTGGAACTATCGGAAGCCGTCCGGGAGAAGGACTCAGTCCGCTCGACATTGTGAAATTTACAGCCGCTTATGCTGCTTTCATAAAGAAAAATAGCACTCGTTCATCGCGTTGTATAGTAGTTGGTCGTGATGCTCGCCTTTCCGGTAAGATGGTCAATGATATAGTTGTGGGTACACTTGTAGCTATGGGATTCGATGTGATCAATATCGGACTTGCAACAACTCCAACTACTGAGATTGCAGTAGTTGAAGAAGGTGCATGCGGCGGTATTATTTTGACCGCTTCACATAACCCGAAGCAATGGAACGCACTAAAATTACTCAATCAGGACGGAGAGTTCCTTAATGACGCTCAAGGAAAAGAGGTATTGCGGATTGCAGAGAATGAAGAGTATGAGTTCGTGTCGGTAGATGAACTCGGCTCAGAATACGTTAACACTACATATACCCGTCGTCATATAGAGAAAGTTCTCGCACTTGATCTTGTTGACCGCGATGCTATCGCCAAAGCAGATTTTACAGTTGCTGTAGATGCAGTTAATTCAATAGGTGGTGTCGTGATCCCGCAACTTCTGCGTGAACTTGGAGTCAAGAACGTAATAGAACTTAACTGTGAAGCAAACGGCCGGTTTGCACATACTCCGGAACCTATTCCTGAAAACCTTACCGGTATCTCCGATCTCATGAAGCAAGGTGTTGCCGATGTAGGGTTTGTAGTGGATCCCGATGTTGACCGTCTTGCCATTGTGATGGAGAACGGTGAAATGTTTGTTGAAGAATATACACTCGTGGCGATTGCTGATTATATCTTATCGAAAACACCGGGTAAAACAGTGAGCAATCTAAGCTCATCGCGCGCTCTTCGTGACGTGACTATCGCTCACGGATGTGAGTACAATGCAGCCGCAGTAGGAGAGGTCAATGTCGTTACAAAGATGAAAGAGACCGGTGCCGTAATCGGTGGCGAAGGTAATGGTGGCGTGATTTATCCGGCTTCGCACTATGGCCGTGATGCTTTGGTTGGAGTCGCTCTTTTCTTGACATTATTGGCCAAGAGCGGTAAAAAAGTATCGGAGTTGAAGAAACAGTATCCGGCTTACGCAATCGCAAAGAACAAGATCGAACTTACGCCTTCCATTGATGTCGATGCAATTTTAAGCGCTGTCAAACAGAAATTTTCGAATGAGAAGATAACTGATATAGATGGCGTGAAGATTGATTTTGCCGATTCATGGGTGCATCTTCGTAAATCGAATACAGAGCCGATTATAAGAATCTATTCCGAGGCACATACAATGGAAGAGGCAGAGAAACTCGCTGAGTCAATAAAGGAAGTTATTAACTCAATGGTGTAAAGTCAAACTTAAACTGAAATATTGACGGTGTGTCATAATAGGCCATCTGCGGCGTCGCTATCGGAATTCGACTTCAGTCACATACTACATGT
>CAZHHF010000040.1:0-12786 GCA_964531905.1 uncultured Bacteroides sp. | reverse complement strand
GACCCTGATGGACCGCTCCCCGAGATGCCGGTAACACGCACTGTATTCGTATACATGGTTGCCAATAATAGTTTAGGACAGGATCAGACTTATGACCCTACTGACAAAAGATCATTCGACCAACGCGACCTCGATGAGATGACCGAAGCCGCCCGTACCGGTTCACTCGGGGACTCCCGCTGGATTGTGTATCACCATCCCTACCACAAACAGCCTATGCTGATCGAAATTACCGAAACAGGAGTTGACACTATAAAGACTTATTCCGATGATGTTCCGTCGACAGGAAAAGCGAGAATGACCGAAGCCATCGCCGATGTCAAGTCTATCGCTCCGGCCAATGATTACGGACTTATTCTCTGGAGCCACGCCTCGGGATGGATTCAGGATGGTATCACCGATACCGACACAAAAGCTTCGAGATCATTCGGTGATGATTCAGGATTGCGAATGAACATAACCACCCTGCGTAACATTATAGAAAACGAAGGTTTCAGCTTCATCTATGCCGACTGCTGCAACATGGCTTCAGTAGAGGTTGCCTACGAACTCCGCAAGGCGACACCCGTATTTGCCGGATCGGTAACCGAGCTACCGGGCGACGGCATGCCCTACGACCTCACCATGAAATATTTCACTGCGAGTACGCCCGACATCAAGGGTGCGGCCCGCGAGACTTTCAACGACTACAATTCACGCCCCGCAGCCGAAGGAATGTGGTGTACCATGTCGGTTATCAACACCGCAGCACTCGACGACCTTGCCAGAGAAACGGCCCGTATCTACAATTCATCGGAACTACCCGATGGATACCGCCCGCAATCGTTTGACCTCGCCAACCGTTATTATTTCGACTTCAAACACTTGGTCGACGCCATGTCGCCCGACGATGCTGCATGGAACAAAGCTCTTAACGATGCAATAATATATCAGGCTGCCACACAGCGATTCCTGAGCCTATACATCGACAGCCACTGTGGCTTGTCGACCTTTATACCGAAAAACAAGAACGACCTCAAGTATAAAAGCTACAATGACTTAGAATGGTATCAGACAGTAGCACAACACATTCCTGTAAAGTAATACACTAACCATAATGAAGTTGCCAGGTTTTATTCAGATACCCGATCTGATTCCTCAGAATTTCGACGCCGAGAGTCACCGCCAGCAGGTTGAACAACTGAAATCGCTTTCGCTCGACGAGCTTCTCAACAAGTTTGTTTCAGGAACAGTTCAACTTGCAATCAATCTGGCGATTGCCATTACCGTTTTCTATATCGGTAAATTCATTATCAGCAAGATCCATAATGTAGTGGCCGTTATCCTGCTGAAACGTAAGGTCGACGCCTCGCTGTCAACATTCATTCTCAGCTTCATCAGGATAGTCCTATATTTTATCCTTATTGTCACCTCGATAGGCATTCTCGGCATCGAGACAAGTTCATTCCTTGCGCTGTTTGCATCAGCCGGTGTGGCAATCGGTATGGCCCTGAGCGGCACTCTCCAGAACTTTGCCGGAGGAGTGCTAATCCTGCTGCTCAAGCCCTACAGAATAGGCGATTATATCGAAGCACAGGGATATGCCGGCACCGTAACCGAGATCCAGATATTCCACACGCTGATAAACACTCCCGACAACAAGTCGATCATAATCCCCAATGGGGGCCTGTCGACATCCAGCATAAACAATTACTCCCGCGAACAGTACCGCAGGGTTTCATGGACTGTGGCGATCTCCTACGGCGACAACGTCGATGACGCACGCGCTGCTATCCTGAAATTATTCATGGAAGATGACCGTATCGTCAAGCGCTTTATAGAAGACGACATGGACATGCAGGCAGCCCGCGAGGAAGACCTCCGGACCGAGGAGATCGAAGCCGCACGGCTGGCCGATGCCGAGCGAGCCGCACAACCGTGGTGGCGCCGCATATTCATGACCAATAAAAACATGAAAAAGACCGTTGACCGATGGAAACTCAAGCGCACCAACAAACTGCGTTCACTCGTAAAAAAAGTCGACCGTTCTCCGGCCGTCTACGTAGAAGCGCTTGCCGACAGCAGCGTAAATCTAACTGTTAGAGCCTGGTGCCGCACCGAGAACTACTGGAGCGTCTTTTTCGCCTACAACGAAACATTCTATAAAGAATTACCAAAATACGGAATTAACTTCCCGTTCCCGCAACTCGATGTACATCTCCCGTCAGCCAACTAACTATTAACCTAACCATATCACATCATGAAACGCTTTTTTATTGCAGCAGCAATTTTAATAGTGTCGGCTATTGCCGCAGTAGCAGCCCCCAAGACTCAGGCAGATACCGTTACGGTTGCCACAACCAACCTCGGATCACCAATGAAAGTAACCGTTATCGTGCCTTCAGAAGCTCTTCAGGCCGATAACACGAAACGGTTCCCGACCGTATATCTGCTCAACGGATACGGAGGCGATTACAGCACTTGGCCCGGGATGGTGACTTCTCTCGACTCACTGTCAAATCAGTATGGAATGATATTCGTATGCCCCGACGGACGCGACAGTTGGTACTGGGATTCCCCTATCGACAAAAATATGCAGATGGAATCATTCTTCATCAATGATCTGATTCCTTATATCGACCAGAACTTCCCCACTATAAACGATCCCAAGAAACGTGCCATCACCGGCCTGAGCATGGGTGGCCACGGATCACTTTGGCTTGCAATCCGCCACAGCGACATCTTCGGCAACGCCGGTTCAATGAGTGGTGGTGTCGACATCCGTCCGTTCCCCAACAACTGGAAAATGAAACTCCGTCTCGGTGAACGCGACGAGAATCAACAGAGCTGGACCGACCACACAATCGCCGGAATTCTGCCGCAACTAAAAAACGGTCAGCTAAATATCACGTTCGATTGCGGAACATCTGACATCTTCACAAAAGTCAACGATGAGCTCCACCAGGCACTCCTCGAACGCGGAATAGAACATGACTATACCTCACGTCCCGGCGGCCATAACAAACCATATTGGAGAAATTCTATTCTTTACCATCTGGTGTTCTTTAACGAGCAGTTCAAGAAATAACAGTCAGCCATTCATAATTTCTTCGCCCGATGAAAAATCCGTGGATAGAGGCGATGAGATTGCGAACACTGCCGGTATCGGTAGCAGGCGTCGTCATGGCAACCGGTTTATGTTTCCTTACAACCATGTTCGATCCCGTTCCGTTGCTGTTATGCCTTGTTTTCGCGGTCCTCGCTCAGATAGCATCAAATTTCGCCAATGAATATTACGATTTCAAGGCCGGACTCGACAGCCCTGGCCGAGAAGGCCCCCGACGAGGTGTAACCGAAGGCGATATTACCCCAAGAGCCATGCTTATTGCCACATTCGCCACGCTCTCAGCAGCTTGTGCCGTAGGCTTATGTCTCGTAAACTATGGAGGATGGTGGCTAATCATTGCCGGTATTGTTATTGCACTCGGTGTACTCGCCTATAGCACCGGTCCATATCCATTATCGCACCATGCGCTCGGCGAAGTTTCGGTTCTGTTCTTCTTCGGTATCATTCCCGTTAATCTAACCTTTTATACAGCCACTCTCAGCATCGAGCCTGATGTTATCCTTGCTTCGGTTTCCGTTGGACTGATGGGTGCCAATGTCCTAATTGTCAATAACTATCGCGATGCCGCCAGCGATGCGGCTGTAGGAAAGAATACGATTGCCGTAAAATTTGGCCGCATCTTCGCTTCACGACTATATCTGTTCAACGGATATATAGCAGTTGCACTCATGATTCCATTATGGTTGATGCTGTCACCTGTCAGTTGGGTGATTCCGGTGATATATCTTGTTCTCCACACGGCGCTATGGAATTCTCTCAATAAACTGTCAGGATCAGCTCTCACACCTGTTTTAGGCAAAACCGCAGTCATAATGCTTGCCTATTCGATTGCATTCACCATAGCGGCAATCTTACGATAGGCAATTTTAGTATATATCGGCCCATACATTTCTGCTAATTCACGCGAGGGATTCTGGGCAACGGGAGCCATTAAAAATATGAGAATGTTTTATGAATAGTGGTCACCTGTCTTGGAGATAATTGAAGCCTGTAATTTAAAATTATAAAAAAATGAAGTTGTGTCAGAATCTGGCACAACTTCATTTTTTATTAAGACTGTATTATATCGGCTACTTAGAGCGAGCTGCTACCACCATTGTGGTTACGGTTGAATGTAACAGCTGTAACGGTTGTAGTTCCGTAAGTAATACCCTTAACAGAATGTGAATTTCCGGTTACGGTTACAGTATTGCGTTTCTGGTTACCTGAAATGCGGAGGGCGGTACCAACGGGAAGTTCAATATCAAGAGGATAGGTTCCCTGAAGAGTTGATACCTGGCTACCGTATTTACGTGCGAGGTATTCGATGAGAAGACCTTCAAGTTTGTTCTGTGCTTTTGTAACGATTTCAGTACCGGCTTTGTATGAGAACTTAGCTTCAGATACATATTCTCTACGTGAACCATAGAGGTTATTCCATTCTGACTTATCAAATACGAGTGCTTCATTAGCAGTTGAAACAGTCACGTTAACAGGAAGGAAGATACCGTAAGAAGTGAAATCACGGTCGTAGATAACTACTTCACCATTGTTAACTGTGCTGTTAACATCTACCCAAGTACCATTGACAAATTTTTTAGTTGTAGCTACTGAAGCAACGCTGTTGTCGAGATCGAATGTAATCGCGATGTCTTTGCTAAGTTTAAGATTGGGATCGTCGCAAGAAAGAGTTGCACCGATAAGCATTGCGTTTTCTGTAGCTTTAGAAACGGCTGCACTCTTCTCGGTATAGATCGGAGTAAGGAAGATGTGAGCATTACTTGCAACCGCACCTTCGGGTGCATCAACTTCAATCTTAACCTTTCCTTGATCATTGAAGCTGAGAGCTTCTGATACGGCTTCACCTTCACCACCATCAGCTACGGTAACATTGATGTCAGATTTGATCAGCTCGGGAAGAGCAGCGCTCCACAGAAGCTTCTGAGTAGTGTTGGAATTAGGAACAACAAGATCAGTAGTAACATCAGCCATGTTCTGAGCCGATACGGTGAGTGTATAGTTTCCGGCAGCTACATCGTTGAAAAGATAAACACCGTTTTCATCGGTAGTGACAGTCTTATCACCAAGTTTCACAGTAGCTCCTTTCAGCGGCGCACCCATCATGTCGGTGATGACACCTGAAAGAGTATTCGGTGCTACGGTAACGGTAGGAGGTGTGACATCATCACAGTTCGGGTCATGGCTGTGGCAAGCAGAGAATGCCAGGCCTAATGATAAAACTCCTAAAAATAGAATCTTTTTCATCTTTACTGTTAATTAAAAAAAAAATTAAAAATTAAGTTATGTTATAGTTTTTATTTCAAAATAAATTCACACGGTAACTGAGTCCTCCCGAAAAATATCGGCATTTCACCATCGCCGCCTGAACAAATAGATGCTTCCATAAAAGAATATCGCTTCCTATATTGACTCCATCACCGCTCCATTCGGCAATCATACGCCAGTTCTTGTACCAGGTCGGACACCATGTCAAACCACCTACCACACCTTCCCATTTCTTGAAATATTCATTGGGGGCATATCGGTAAGCGACAGTAACTCCTATCTCCGATTTCGGAACGAATCCAAAGTGCTTTGTGAGAGCTATATAATAATTACAGAAGTATCCCGATGTTTCTTTGCCACCGCCGTGACGCTTGCTGGCCGAACCAAGAAAGTCGTTTGACCCGATCGCAATCGCCGGAATCCACTTTTTTTCTCTTATCGGATTTAGTTTCAATGAAATATATCGGTCTTTTCTATTATACTTAGGTTTATCGTGACCCGGATCCAACTCTTTGAACAGGGTGAACGTATAACCTATCTGAACCCACTTGAACGGCGTGATCGACAGATAGAAATCGGCAGTGTTATATGGCTTACCTTCATAATGAAAGCTTTTATAACCCGATTTGTTCGACCAGGGCAGAAAATTATTGTTCATATAATATGCTCCTAACTGCGCCTCACCCTCATCAAACATTTCAGCATCAGGCACATGTATCAATCCGGACATACCTGTATAAAGCTGGGCGGAGATCTCCAAGCCTGATAACAGCATTATAAATAGTATGAATCGTTTGATAATCATTTCTTATGTCCGGTTTTCAGAGAATCGGTCTCTGCATATTTATAATCACTGAAAGAACTGTCGGGTCCCCACGGAATGAGGTCATGATCGAACCATCCCTCGCGTTCATTCTGTTCGGGATCGGTAATGTACATGTAGTTTGCGTAGCTGTCGGCTTCGATGCTGTAGGTAAGTCTGAAATTACTTGCCGGGCGGAAATTGACCTTACGATGCTTTCTGTTATAGGGCGGAAGCATCGCTATCACTTTGAAGCCGGCATTCTCTTTCCAAACATCACTATATGACACATAACAGCTGACTGTCACATGCTTGAAATGGCGCATTGCCTCAGCCACGACGCCGTAATCTTCATACACAAAACGGCCGCCACGAACCGAAAACTGAGTGTTCCACTTATGAAGATATACTTCGGGACCGGCCAACGCCGTTACACGCCGCATTTCACTGGCTTCCCATCCGGCAGCCATCGAGCTGTAACCTGTGAGTCCTACCTGCGCGGTCATCGCAAGCCAGTCGTTTACAACCACCATGTTCTTCACATCGATTCCATAACGTTCATAGCCGAACCATCCGCCGCTAACCTTCATGCGCCAACGGTTGAAGAAGCCGAACTGTTTTGAAACAGTCGCTACATTAAGGCGCACTTTTTTATAGCGGTCGCCATATTGATTGATCACCGGCACCAATGCCTGAGCGGCGATCTCCCATCTGTGACCTAAGCGCCATCTTGCCCCGGGAGTAAGATTCACAAGAACATCATAGACCCTGTTATTAAAAAATATATCACGATAACTGAGCTGCGCTCCCATGAATATATCCACCTCACCGGCACGCGGCTGGCAGAGTGACGTCATGGGAATCACAAAACAGAAAACGATGAATACACTTTTTATAAATCTATTCATTTGAGCCTATTTGATGACTAACAAAGAGTTATACGGTTATCTTATATCTTACTTCGTGAGGTTCTGATCATTGGTTACCACGCCTCGGTCGCAGAACCCCGTTATGCGACTTACGCGATATTATAGCGCGCAAAGTTAATCTTTATTAATGAGATATACAATTATTTATCATCATTTCGTATTTCTTTTTTTAATAACCCGAATAACCTGAATCATATTCTACCTCCCATTTTCACCAATACGAGTATCGATTATTCAAGTATATTATATAGGTAAACTACATATACAAAGCATCCACGCATCATGGCTACACGACAACAGATTTTTATCAAAATTTACAAATGCAAACACTTGCCATGAATCATATACTGAGACGACATTAGATAATACCACACATTGTTTATAACTTTTTCTTAAAAAAGAAATTTAGATATGTAAACTATATCGGTTTTTTCACTAATTTTACATCGAAATTTCCTTATAACTTACACACTGGAATGGACAATCAGGTTTATCACATCCCGGCGCTACTTCCGGAAGCAATCAACGCTCTGAACATCAAGCCCGAAGGCATTTACATCGACGTTACTTTCGGCGGTGGTGGACATTCACGCGCAATTGTGGAGAAACTGAACGATAGCGGACACCTGTACGGATTCGATCAGGATCTCGATGCGATAAACAACGCTTTCAGCGACAGCCGCCTCACGTTGGTCCATTCCAACTTCAGGTATATCACGAATTTCATGAGGTTTCACGACCATTACGGTGACGTAGACGGAATCTTGGCAGACCTCGGCGTATCATTCCATCACTTCGACGATCCCGACCGAGGATTCTCATTCCGATTCGATGGTCCCCTCGACATGAGAATGAACCGGAACGCGACTAAAACCGCCGAAACAGTCGTCAACACCTACACCGAAGAACAACTCGCTGAAATCTTCCGTCTCTATGGCGAACTCAAGAACGCCCGCAAGATAGCCTCGGCGATAGTCAAGGTACGCGCTGAGCGGCCAATCACCACCACCGAACAGTTTCTCGAGACTGTGGAACGCTTCGTTGATCCCCGTCAGCAAAAAAAAGAACTTGCACAGATCTTCCAGGCACTCCGCATAATTGTCAACGACGAAATATCGGCCCTGCGCGACCTGCTCGACGGAGCGATCAAGGTATTGAAGCCTGGAGGACGGATCGCCGTTATAACATATCACTCGCTCGAGGACAGGCTCGTGAAAAACTTCATGAAGACCGGTAATCTCGAAGGAGTACTTGAAAAAGACTTCTACGGCCGCTCCAAGTCACCACTTAAACTCATAACATCGAAACCGATCATTCCCTCGGAACAAGAAATAGAAAATAATCCGAGATCGCGAAGTGCGAAAATGCGCGTTGCCGAAAAAATATAACCCCGACATGCACGATGGCCGATACAAGCAAAAATAATAAACGACACAGCGACTCGTGGATGCTGCGCGCACTCCACGGAAAAATACTCTCAACCGACTTCTTCGCCAAAAACTGGGGAAAGATACTCGTTGTGATGGTCATGTTGCTTATATATATCACCAATAAGTACACTTGTCAAACAAGTATGGAGACAATCCAGTCACTTACGAAGAAACTCGAAGTTGTAAAAACCGAACGTATCCGCGAACGCAGCATGTACATGAGCCGTACACGCGAAACCGGAATGCAACAGCTCGTCGACTCTATGCACCTCAACCTGAACATTCAAGAACGTCCACCCTACCGACTCCCGTATAAAAGCAAATGAAGAAAAACAACCATTCACGAATATTATCACGCTATCTGCTCATCTCTCTCGTTATTTTCGGACTCGCGGGCTGCATCGTGTTCAAGCTTTTCAAAACAACCATTATCGATGCCGACAAATGGAACAAGAAAGCTAACACCGAACTGCTCACGTCGAAAATCATCTACCCCGATCGCGGAGATATTCTTGCCGCCGACGGTAGTGTGCTGGCAACAAATCTAAGGTTCTATACCGTGCGACTCGATTTCCGTTCCGAAAAATTTCGCTTCAAGGACTACCTCGACTCGATTCCGCGGATCGCCGACTCGCTTGTAGCGTTCTTCCCCAAGAGAGCCACACGCCAGCAGTGGATTGACTCACTCACCCGACCCACCAAGAAACCGTTCAATAAACGTCCCCGAGGTTTCAGAGTCATCGACAACCTAAGCTATGCCGAACTTGAACGCGTAAAGACAATTCCGTTTTTCAACATAAAGAATCCTAATAAGAACGGTCTTGTGGTCGATACCAAGATGCGGCGCGAACATCCCTACGGCGACATGGCCCGACGCTCTATCGGTGGAGTTGGACAAACAAGCGAATGTGCTGAAATACATGGAATATCCGGCCTTGAATGTGCGCTCGACTCGCTCCTCTACGGAGTGCCGGGAGTTGCCAAGAAGATTCCGCTTACCCGACGGATTGTCGACTGGACCGACACTGCCGCCATCAGAGGCTATAACATAAAGACCACTATCGATATCAACATGCAGGATATCGTCGAGAACGAACTTAACACAATCCTTGAAACCTGTAATGCCGACTGGGGAGTGGCTGTACTGATGGAAGTTGCCACTGGCGACATCAAAGCGATATCCAACCTTGAGAAAAGCAAACGCACCGGACGCTATATCGAAGGAATGAACCGCGCCGTACAAGGATTCGAACCAGGATCGGTCATGAAACCGATATCAATGCTGCTCGCACTCGAGAACGGACTGGTCAACAACGTCAATCAGGTTATCTCCACCGGCTTCTCCTATGCCTATGCCGGCGGCCGCCCAATAACCGACTCCCACGGAGCCAGTTCAATGACCGTCGCCGAAGTTATCGAACGCTCGAGCAACATCGGTATGACGAAAGTGATCACCGGCAACAACAGCATCTACCACCGGTCGCCGTCGGAATTCTACAAAAGTCTTGAAAAAATAGGATTTTTCGACCCGATGCACACCGGTATTGCCGGTGAACGCATCCCGGTCATCGAAAAGAATCCGAGCCGCATATCGCTCTCGCGAATGTGCTACGGATATGCCACGCTTATTCCACCGCTATACACTCTCGCCATCTATAACGCGATTGCCAACGACGGCAAATTCGTGCGTCCGCGACTCTACAGCGAACTGCTCGGAGAACAGGGCGACACAATCCTACCGGTCACCTATGTACGCGACAGCATCTGTTCGCCGGCCAACGCGCTGAAGCTCCGCAATATGCTCAGAGCTGTTGTCGCAGGCGACCACGGTACAGGCAAACTACTCAGAAACCATCTGGTCAATATCGCAGGAAAAACCGGCACATGCTACATGGTAGATCCTGCCACACGCCAGTACAACACCGGTCGCAAGCGTCTCGCTTTCTGCGGATTTTTCCCTGCCGAAAAGCCGAAATACTCATGCATAGTGCTTACTTGCTACCCGAAACAGAACTTAATGGGAGCAGCATCCACAAGCGGCCAGGTACTGAAAAACATCGCTATGAAAATGTACTCGCGCGGAATGCTCGACAATGTAAGCGACTTCATGGCCGAGAACAACGACCAGAAGAGCGTGGCGCGCATACGCCTGTACAAAACAACCGATGCAAAGAAATACGACCGCGTGAAAACGATCGCCGGAATCCGCTCCGATGCCGAAGCCAAAAACACCACTGTCGCAGGAGGATGCGTCCCTGATGTGGTCGGACTCGGACTTCGCGAAGCGATAGTAGCGATCGAAAACGCCGGATACAATGTGAAATTCGATGGCCGCGGATACGTGTGCGGTCAGCATCCGTCACCGGGACAGCCTACACCTGCCGGCTCCACCGTGACAATCAAACTGATATAAAGAGATCACAACTGATATGAAACAACTCAACGACTTAATCTCTCCGCTTAAGACAATTAACATCGTCGGCGACCTCACGGTGAATATCACCGGAATCATTGCCGATTCACGCAAAATAGTGAAAGGAGCGCTTTTTGTAGCCGTTCGCGGAGTCTCAGTCGACGCCCATAAATTTATCCCCGACGTAGTGAATAAAGGTGCTGCTGCCGTTGTAGCCGAACAGCTCCCCGACGAGATAAACCCCGACGTAACCTACATAATAGTAGAAAATAGTGCCGTAGCACTCGGAATTCTTGCATCACAGTGGCACGACAATCCATCATCACGGCTCAAACTCATAGGAGTTACCGGAACCAACGGTAAAACCACCATCGCAACCCTCATCTACGAGATGGCGCGCATGCTCGGACATAAAGCCGGACTCCTTTCAACGGTAAAAAACTATATCGATACCGAAGCTGTCGCAGCCACACACACCACACCCGACCCACTCGAACTCAACTCACTGCTTGCACGTATGGTCGAGGCCGGATGCACCTATGCGGCAATGGAAGTAAGCTCTCACGCTGCCCATCAGCACCGTATTGCCGGACTTACGTTCGCCGGAGGAGTATTCACCAATCTAACCCGCGACCACCTCGATTATCATAAAACGTTCGATGCCTATCTGGCAGCTAAAAAATCATTTTTCGATAATCTTCCCGCCGAAGCATTCGCCCTGACCAATATCGATGATAAAAACGGCGAGATTATGCTCCAGAACACCCGCGCCAAGAGATATACTTACTCGCTGCGCCGACCTGCCGACTTCAACGGCCGCATAATAGAACAGCGGCTCGACGGAACACTGATGTCGTTCAACCGCAACGAGGTGGAAATGATGTTCACCGGCCGATTCAACGCTTACAACCTCACTGCACTCTACGGAACTGCCACTCTGCTGGGCTGGCCTGCCGAGAAGATACTGATAGGAATGAGCCGCCTCGTTCCTGTTGCCGGACGCTTCCAGACCCTCACATCACCCCGACGGGGCTACGTTGCCATAATCGACTACGCCCACACCCCCGACGCCGTTGTCAACGTTCTCAACACCATTCGCGAAATCATCGGTAACAACGGCAACATCATCACGGTTGTCGGAGCAGGAGGGAACCGCGACAAGGGAAAACGTCCAATCATGGCACACGATGCCGCAAAACTCAGCGACCGCCTGATTCTTACCTCCGACAACCCACGCGACGAAGATCCGCGACAGATTCTCAGCGACATGGAAACCGGACTCGACACCCCGTTGCTCCGCTCCAAATCCATAACCGTAACCTACCGCGACGAAGCTATAAAAGTAGCATCGGTCATGGCACGCCGCGGCGATGTAATCCTTATTGCCGGCAAAGGCCATGAGGATTATCAGGAAATCGCCGGAGTCAAGCACCATTTCGACGATCGCGAAGTGGTTAAAAAAATATTCACTGAAGAAATGTAACCAGTCAATATGCTCTACTATATTTTCGATCTGATGTCACAATACGACATCCCCGGCTCACGACTCATGAGCTACATCACATTCCGCTCGGGAATCGCATTCGTTCTGTCGATCTTCATCGCTATTTTCATCGGCCGGCGCATAATCGACATGCTCCAGAAACAGCAGGTGGGCGAGATCATCCGTAACCTCGGACTCGAAGGACAGATGAACAAACAAGGCACACCAACGATGGGCGGCATCATCATCATTATCTCGATCCTGATTCCGTGTATTCTCGTCGGCAATCTCTCCAACATATATGGAATAAGAATGTCTCACTTGCATCCTTCCATCTTTTGCAATCTGCCTCTCCTCT
>CAZHHF010000039.1:0-12953 GCA_964531905.1 uncultured Bacteroides sp. | reverse complement strand
CTATCAGTCTAAGAGAAAACTAATGGAGATAATGGTTTAATCTTATCATTCTTTCTTGAAAAGGATGATAGGTAAAAGATTAAAACCGTAAATAACCTGATGTGGGGCGTTGAGATTAGGGGAGGATAGTCTGGCGGTAAGATCGAGGGGTGAGACCGGTGACGCGGACGAAGTATTTTGTGAAGGTTGGAGCATCGGGAAAGTTCAGGGTTGTCGCGATCTCCTTGATGTTGCAGTGAGTGATGCCGAGCATTGTTTTTGCCTCGCTAATCACAACAGTCTCAATCCATTTTGACGGACTTACACCCGAGAATTGGCGTATGACAGTTGAAAAATATTTAAGGCTCACGCCTGATTTACGGGCATAATATTCCACGCTTCTATGCTTTCGGAAGTTTGCATAAAGGTTAAGCATGAATTGTTGAAACACCACGTCTCTATGGGAATGGCCAGTGACGTCCATCCTCATATTACTGAAATAGATTTTAAGTACTTGAGCCACAATCAGCCGGCTATGGTAGTCGATGATATTCCTATGTATCTGAATGCATTTGTTTCCGATTCTGTCGAGTTCACTTTCTTCATATTCGATTAAATATCCTTCGATTGAATTCATCAGATGCCTGAATTGCTCCCCGGTGATCTCTACCAATGGTTGCTGCTGGATTGCCGACAGATTGCTGATATTTACCATGCTGTTGATTATCGACGGTACATCCTCAATTCTGAGTTGACCCAATAGAATTTCACTCGGTTGACTTACGCTTATCACCTCAGCATCGATAAAAGGCATACAGGCAAACATCCATTTTTCGCTGATATGGTACACATTATTGAGAATTTTAATATCAAGATCTCCTTTGGTGCAGACGACAAACGCGCATCGGCCAGCCAAATCAAGAGTATAATTGGCGTGTGATGAGGGGATTAATTTCTCGATTGATATTTTAAGCGGTGCAGCCATCGTGTGAAAATTATTAGTTTACAAATTAAATATATTTTCACGGTAATTCCAATCTTTACTATCTAAATCGAACTATCTGACAAGTTTATATGCTAATCTGACATTTATGGATGTTTTGATTAGAGATAACTTTGCAGTTCTAATTATAATACTCTAACTATCAAATATCATACGATATGAATTACCGTTTATTGCCTTTTGTCATAGTGATGCTTGCCATATCTTCCTGCGGTCATCACGATTCCGAAAAACAACATTCGCGTCAACCTGTCAGAGTCAAAACTCTGGTAATTGCCGATACCGGCGTGGACAATAATACATCTTATTCGGGTACGGTAGAGGAGGAGAGCGGAACAGTCGTTAGTTTTTCGGCCGGTGGAACCATTAAGACTCTTAACGTGTCGGAAGGTCAGCGAGTTGCCAAAGGTCAGCTGATAGGTTCAATAGATGACGGATCGTTGCGTAACGCCTACGATATTGCAGTTGCGACACTTGATCAGGCTAAAGATGCTTATCGCCGCATGAAGCTTCTTCATGATGCGAACTCGTTGCCTGATATCAAATGGGTGGATGTACAGAGTAAGCTGAGCCAGGCAGAGAGTGCCGAGAGGCTTGCGCGTATCGCTCTTGACGATGCAAGACTTTACGCTCCTGTGTCGGGAATCATATCTGAAAAGTTCGCTTCTGTCGGGCAGACGGTCGCCCCCGGATTACCTGTCGTCAAGATCGTTGACATCCATTCTGTTAAGGTTGTAATTTCCATTCCTGAAAATGAAATATCCCGTTTCTCTAACGGAGATGACGCCATTATTACAACAAGAGGGGTTTCAGGTGATGTTTTTTCGGGGAAACTTGTGGAAAAAAGTGTTACGGCTAACCCATTGTCACGTTCATATCTTGTGAAATTCCAAGTCAATAATCCTGGAGGACAGTTACTTCCCGGTATGATATGTGATGTAAAGGTCGGAAATTCGTCGGTTACTGAAGGTGTGATACTTCCCGGTGCGTCGGTGCTGTTGTCAGCCGATAATTCTCACTTTGTATGGCTCGACTCTGCAGGGATAGCCTGTAAGCGGATAGTTAAGCCCGGAGCCATGCTCCCCGAGGGAGTGCTGATTGAATCAGGATTGAGCAAGGGCGATAAGGTTCTCGTTGCCGGAATGGAAAAAGTTTCTCAGGGCATGAAAGTTACATCAATTAATTAATCAACCAAGCCCAAATGGATTCGTCAAATAATAATATAGAAGGAGGACTCTTGTCCAAACTTCCACCGGTCAAAAACTCGCCTCTTGTAGTGTGGGGCGTAAAATATGCCAATGTAGTTGTATTGATGGTGTGTGTATTGGTCATCTTCGGCATATATGCACTGCAAACAATGAATAAAAATGAGTTTCCGAATTTCACCATTCGTGAAGGTGTGGTGGTGGCGGTATATCCTGGAGCCACATCCCTTGAGATGGAACAACAGGTAATGAAGCCTTTGGAAAATTTCGTTTTCGGTTTCAGCGAGGTTAATAAAGTCAAGACTACTTCCAATGCGACCAACGGTATGGTCATGATCTATGTAGAGCTTGACGATAAGATAACCGATACCGATTCATTCTGGAATACGTTCAGCCGGGAACTCAGTAGTGTGAAGAGTCAGTTGCCGCCTGGAGTGCTGGCCGTAGAGGTAATATCAAATTTCGGAGATACATCTGCTTTACTGATCACTATGGAGAGTGAAGACAAGACCTATCGCGAACTTGGTGATTACATGGATGCGCTGCAGGATCGTCTGCGTACGGTTGAGAGTGTGGGAACAATGAATGTGTTCGGCAAACAGAACGAGCAGATTTCAATAACTGTCGATCCTGATAAACTTATTCATTATGGTATATCGGAGAAGACACTTGCGGCTGATCTTTTTACAAAAGGGTTCCAGACAACCGGAGGTGAAATAAGGTCAGATTCTTACACATCACCTATCTACATTGACAAACCACTGAATTCTGTTGCCGATATCGCCGACCAGATTGTGTTCTCTACGCCTGCCGGAGATGTCGTACGCCTTAAGGATATAGCTGAAGTTAAACGGGAATATCCCGAGCCATCATCGTTTATCACCAACAACGGACGTAAATGTATTCTTCTGTCGGTGGAGATGAAGAGTGGAAACAATATCGTGGAGATGGGGCGTCTGATAGAGAAACAGTTGACCGCGTTCAAGGCAGAACTGCCCGATGATGTCACTCTCTTTCAGATCACCGATCAACCGATGGTGGTCAATAACAGTGTGATGGATTTCCTCAGGGAGTTGTTGATTGCCGTGATAGCAGTTATCGTGGTGATTGTGTTGCTGCTTCCTATAAGGGTGGCTCTTATCGCGGCTGCCACCATTCCGGTGACTATATTTATTTCTTTAGGATTATTCTATGTGTTCGGGATAGAACTAAACACGGTGACTTTCGCATGTCTGATCGTGTCGTTAGGTATGATTGTTGATAACTCGGTTGTTATCATCGACGACTATGTTGAATTGATCGGCGAGGGAATGGACCGTAAGGAAGCTACGATCCGTTCTGCGTCGGAGTTCCTGAAGTCGATATTCTCGGCTACTCTCGCCATATCGATCACCTTCTTCCCGTTCCTTATTACCATGACGGGAATGTTCCGCGATTTCTTGACCGATTTCCCGTGGGCTATAAGTATTATCTTGTTAGGTTCATTGCTCATTGCTGAGCTTTTGGTACCTTTCCTGCAATACAGATTTATCAAACCTACGAAGGTTGCAAACATAGACGGCGATACTACTAAAGGTAAGAAACATTTTTCTATGTTGCGCGTGCTGCAAGATGGTTATAACAGAGTGATAGCCGTATGCTTCAATCATCCGTGGGCAGTATTACTGCTGGCGGTTGTCATGACCGTAGGAGGAGGTTGGTTACTCCTTCAGCGTCCCATGCAGCTGATGCCGATTGCCGAACGCAATCAATTTGCAGTTGAAATTTATCTTCCGACGGGAACTCCGTTGAGTGTTACCAATGTAGTGGCTGACTCTCTTGCCGATATCCTGAAGAAAGATGAGAGGGTTGTGTCTGTGGCAAATTTCCACGGATGTTCTTCACCGCGTTTCCAAACAACCTATGCTCCTCAAGTGGGAGGACCCAATTTCGCTCAGTTTATTGTAAATACAAATAGCAATGAAGCTACCATTGAGACTCTCAATGAATACACGGCGAAATATCGCGACTATTTCCCGGAGGCCAAGATCCGTTTCAAGCAATTATCTTACTCTAATGCAGCTTATCCAATAGAGGTTCGTATCAAGGGCGAGGATTATTCATTGCTTCATGCGGTATCTGATTCCGTTATCGCGATCATGCATTCTGTTCCTGAGATTAATCTCGTCAGCAGCAGTATGAACTCACCTCTGGTAGCAGCCCGGATATCACCCGATTTCACAACGATGTCGAGACTCGGACTGAGCGATATGATGATGGAGGCTAATCTTGCTATGAGATATACCAGTTCAGGAATTCCGGTAGCTACATTATGGGATGGCACTTATGCCACTCCTGTTGTATTCCGCACTCCAACATCAGAGCGATCTGATGTCAATGATTTACGCAATGAGCAGCTTCCGGTAATGGGCCTTGCATCGGCTCCGTTACGTCAGGTTGCCGAAGTGGTCCCGTCATGGAATTACGGTCAGCTGTCTCATCGCAATGGTATTCCGTGCGTCACGATCAGTTCTGAAGTGGAACGCGGGGATTTCGCATTGACAGTGACAAGCAAACTGCAGAAACAGTTAGATAGATTGGACTTGCCTGAAGGTGTCACTATCGAATATGGCGGCGATTACAGTCAGTCGGAAGAAATGTGGCCTCCGATCATCTCAGCTCTCCTCATGGCCGTGGTGATTATATTCTTCATTCTTCTGGCACATTATAAGGATGTTGTCACAGCAGCTCTCCTTCTTCTATGTATAGTGTTATGTATCCCCGGAGCCGGTATCGGTCTGGCGATACAAGGCGAGGTCCTTTCGCTTACATGTACCCTCGGTTTCATCTCCCTTATGGGTATTCTTGTGAGAAACGTAATTATTATGATCGACTATTCCGAGGAACTGCAGCGCTCGGAAGGAATGACTGTCAAAGAAGCTATTTTCCATAGTGCCGAGCGACGTATGCGTCCTATTTTCCTTACATCGGCAGCTGCGTCTATGGGCGTGCTTCCGATGGTTCTGACCGGTACACCGCTATGGAGACCGATGGGTACGGTCATTTTCTGGGGAACAATCATCACTTTCTTCTTCATCGTCACTGTTATCCCTGTTCTATACTGGAAAGTGATGGAGAAAAAAACTGCTAATCAAGACTCAAAATGAAAAAGATATCGATTATATTGGCTGTGATATCGGTGATGTTATCATCATCGCTTCATGCACAGCAGCTGTCGCTTGAAGAGTGCGTCAGCATGGCACTCGAAAACAATGCCCGTATGTTGAACGCTGAATACACACTCAAGGCATCGCGGGAGACATCGCGGGAGGCCTTTACGAAATATTTCCCGTCGGTAAGTTTAAACGGAGCCGCGTTCAATGCCAATCACGGAATGTTGCGTCATAATCTGGATCTACCGCTATCGGCACTTATTCCCGATTTGCCCGACATGAAGTTCGATGTAAGTCTACTCAAGAAAGGTTCGGTCGTTGGAGCAAATCTTCTGCAGCCTATCTTTTTCGGCGGACGCATTGTAAATGGCAACCGACTCGCACATGTAGGCGAAGAAGTGAGCCGCCTTCAGCAACGTCAGACTGCCGATGAAGTGCGCCGCACTGTCGAGCAATATTACTGGCAGCTTGTATCGCTCCATTCCAAGCACCGCACTGTCGATGCGGTCATCACGATGCTCGATTCCTTGTGTTCGCAAGTGCAGAGTTATGTAGATGCAGGAGTCGTAACCAACAATGACCTTCTCGAAGTTAAGCTCAAGCGGAACGAAATGCGTGTGGCTCGGGCAGAACTCGACAACGGTATAACAGTGATGCGCATGCTTCTGTCGCAATACATCGGTAAAGGTACTACCGGTTCAGTCGAAGTGGCGTCGGAAATTATACCCGGTAGTCTCCCCGATTTTCCCCATGACCTATATCGTGTCCCTGAGGATTGTCTTGAGCAGACGATTGCCCACGGACTTCTCACCCAGAACGTACGGGCAAAGGAACTTGAACAGAAGATAGCGATCGGTAACAATCTGCCGATCGTCGCAGCCGGTGTGAGCTACAATTATGAACATCTTCTTGATCAGGGTCACACTTTTGCCAATATCTATGTTACTGTAAGTGTGCCGTTGACCGATTGGTGGGGCGGTACACATAGCATCAGAAAGAAGAAACTCGAAACTCAGATAGCTCGAACTCAGCTGGAGAATGATTCTCAACTGCTTATCGTAGCCATGACGAATGCATGGAACGATGTGACAACAGCGTATACCCAGATGGAGATTGCTAACGAATCAATATCGCAATCTACCGAAAATCTGAGGATTAATCAAAACTTCTATGATGCAGGCATGACGACAGTAACCGATCTGCTTGATGCGCAGACTTTATACCGTCAGTCACAGGATAAATTTGTGGATGCCTACGGCCAGTTCCAGATAAAGAAACTTATATATCTGCAATCAACAGGCCGATAGAAAAGGGTCTAAGAGGTGTCGGATCTGTAAGACGTTGATAATAAATACTTGTGATATGAAAAAAAAATGCGTAACTTGCGCAAGATAACGCCCCGGTCGAGGGGCGTTGGTCTAATACCCGTAGTAAATCAATTAATATCACGCTTTAGTTTCTATGCGTAAACAGTTCTTAATCCTTCCATTATTCCTTATGTCGGCTGCAATGTTGCCGGCACGTACGCTTACTCCAGCCGAGGCATTACGCCGAATTTCCGATCAGCCTGTGACCCGATCATCGGTTGATGCCGATCCGGTTATGACTATTGAGTCAGATCAGATTCCAACACTTTATATATTCAATCAATCAGAAAGCGGTTGGATGATATTATCGGCCGATGACGTAGCTGCTCCGCTTATCGGATATAGTAGGACCGGATCTTTCGATCCTGAAAATATTCCTGAAAATCTCAGCGGATGGCTTGATATGTGTAGCAGTCAGATCGCTCAGGCATCAGCCGTGAATGCGCTTCCATACAGTCGTGAGGTTTCACAAGCATCTGAGAAAGAACCGATTGAGCCGATGTTGAAAACATTGTGGAATCAGGATGCACCTTACAACAGATATTGTCCCGGGGGAAATACCTATACCGGTTGCGTTGCAACTGCAATGGCGCAAGTTATGAAATATTACAACTGGCCATTAAAAGCCGGAGAGAATGCGAAATTCAGCTATACGTGGGATTCTAAAACACTCACTGCCGATTTCAGCAATTATGAATTTGACTGGGATAATATGCTCGATGAGTATTCGGGAAACGCCGGCATAACTGGTGATGCTGTGGCAAAACTTATGCAGGCATGTGGATATTCGTTGCACATGCGTTACAGCACAACCGCATCGGCGGCTTATTCCGAGTTTGTAGGAAACGCGTTGGTTACCTATTTCGATTATGATAAAGGGTTGCATAACGAGTTCCGCAATCTGTATCCCTCGGCCGAGTGGGAAAATATGATATATGATAACCTGAAAGATGTCGGGCCGATGGTTTATTGGGGTGGCGCCCACTGCTTTGTTTGTGACGGTTATGATGGCAACGGCTATTTCCATTTCAACTGGGGATGGTCGGGAGCCGGTGATGGATATTTCCTTCTTACGTCGTTACGTCCGACGGCTGTCGGTATAGGTGGCGCTAACGGTGACTATACACTCAATCAAGGCGCTCTTTTCGGTATCAAACCATCCGACGGTTCCGATTCGCCACTGAGATATACATTCCGTATCGATGAACTTACCGATGCTTATCAGGGAAGTCTTGGCTTCAGACTCAATGGTTCGTTTGTTAACAGTTCGCCTTATTCGGTCAACGGACAATTTATTTATCAGATCTATAGCTGGGACGGTTCCACGAAGATCATGTCGTGTCCGGTCGAGAGTCCGTTGTGCAAGAACTGGGGAATCGATATAGAAACAGGTAACACAAATCTGGTAGGGTTCATGCAAGGTAGCCTTAAAGCAGTTCCTGACGGAACCTATCGTCTCTATCCTGCGGTAGAAGTTGACGGTGTCGAATATCGTTTTCAATGTCCGCCGACAATTGTGGGATATGTGACGATCACTTGCCGCGACGGACAGGCTACAAGTGTTCAGATACCATCGGCTGGTGAGCTTACTGTTTCTGATGTCAATTCTAACGGAGACTATTATCTCAACAGCTATATCAAGGTTTCGGGTGTGGCAAGGTTTACAGGCTGGGGCGATACCAATCACCCGGTGTATGCGGTTCTTGTGGATTCCAATGGATATATACGCGCTTATTCGACAACACAGAAAACATTGCATTTCACTGCCGAAGGGGAACCATTTGAATTCGTTGTTCCGTGGTTCTACGATAAGGGACGTGCGATAGAACCGGGCAATTATACTTTAGGAGTAGCCCGATCAGAGAACGGGTCGTTCAAGATTCTCGGTTCTTGTCCGGTAAAAGTCAATGCCCGTGTACTGAGGGCAACGCTGAAAACGCCGATAAATCTGTCGGTGGAAAATGCCGATGCTGTTGATCCCGAAGATATTAGAATCGTAGCTGAGGTCGAATGTAGTTCCGGCAGCGTTTATCAAGATGCTATCTTTACTATTTATAAAGCGGGTAAGGTAGTGCGTCAGGAACGTGTTCCTATGTATGCCAGCACCGGTTATGTGTCTAAACTGACGTTTAATACCACTCTTCCCGATGCAGCCCCGGGTGATGACTATTATGTGTATGTGACTCGCGATAATGCCGGTCGCAGTGAATATATTTCCGGAAAAGTGGACTTCAAGATAATGGGTACGAGCGGGGTTACTCCCGTTGAGTCCGACGATGATACTCCGGCGGAATATTTTAACTTGCAGGGTATCCGTGTCGATAATGCTAATCTCACTCCCGGAGTGTATATCTGTCGTCAGGGTTATAAAGTGACCCGTGTACTTGTCAGATAACAGATCCTTAAAACTTATTTCAATGAGGTTGTGTCAGTTCAAAATGGCACAACCTTTTTTTGTGGCATGGATAATTTTTGACTTTAACTTATGTTAATCAGGATTGCGATTTGATTGATTATTAATGGTTTAAAATGTTAAAGTCGCGTTAATTCCGACTGAGAACCCTGTTTTTTCAGTAACATTTTTTCGTCGGAGCCGGAATTTGCCATATTACTTTTGCCGAAAACGAACAAATTAATACACATAAGATTATGGCAAACATGACAATCCGTAAAAAATGGTATGCTAAACTTCAGCAGATCAGTAATATCGAAACTCGTAAAGAAGCTTTGTGGGCTATCCTCGAATATCTGTCGACAGGGAGTGAGTGCGTCATAAACAGCTTCCGCACAGCAGGTAATGAATGTATGTCGCTGATGAGTATGGTTATCGACGATGTAGAGAAGAGTCGCATGCGTGCCGAGGCAGCCCGCCAGCGTCGGCAGGAGCAGAAACAGAATGCCCGGAACGATGTGAACCAACCACGACGTTCCAGGCAGCATATCTATGAACAGCATCCGGCGATGTATCTTTTTGATGGCTTCGCATCCTATTTGATGTCGACCGCATATAAGGCGGGTCGCAAGGCGATCATCGGGAAATACGGCAATATCAATTTCGACAAGGCTATCAGGATGTTCCGTCAGCAGGTTGTCGATAAAAATACACTCGGGTGCATTCAGCGGTTAAATGTGTTCTGCGACATGTTCACCCGCTTTATCAGCGCAAAGAAATCAGTTTTGGCCGTATCGGCATGATTTAACGGTAGAGCGGTTCCCCCGAGGCAAGATCGCGGAAAAGAACTGCATAGCGTTCAGCCACGGCTTTTGCGAAACGTGCGCCTTTTTCAGCAGTTGCAGCAGATGGATCACCGATACCGGTGTCGGTGGTGACTTCTGTCCAATTACGCGGAACCCATGCGACACCACTGCGAAGAGCCTCCGAAGCAAATTCGCGGCTATCGCCTTTACCCGCTTCAGAAAGATCGACGAGTTCAGGATGATAATGCATCATGACAGAAGTTTCGAGTTCGTCGGCATGATCGCCGGGGTTATCGAAGTATTCTTTGGCCGGTGCCACCTTGAACCATTCGCTGGAAGCGATGAGCATGTCGGGAAGTTCCACCGCAAGGTCGCGTATCATGCCCTTGAATGAGTTTCCGCCGTGACCATTGATGATCACAAGAGTGCGTATTCCTTGATTATAAAGAGAACGCACGATATCGGTGAGGACCGCTTCCTGGGTGGAATGACGGAAATGAAGGCAGAACTTCAGATCGCGCTGTCCCGGATTCTGGGCGCCGAGAGCGACCGGAGGCAGAACCCCGACATTGATACCGAAACGTTCACGTGCGATCATGGCCGCATCAAGCGCAACGTCATGCGAGAGAATCGCGTCGGTTAGATAGGGCAGATGAAGATTGTGTGGCTCCGTTGCTCCCCACGGTAATACGGCGAGAGCATAATCAGTGTTCCGTGTATGCCCATACGGAACTGTAGCTATATCGAGATTTCGGTCGGTATTCATCGTTTTTTTAATTTAAAGGGATTGCGAGGATGTCGGCTGTGCGTATTCTCGGTTTGATCTCACCGCCCATGAGAAGAACATCCTTGCCATCGGGCGTAAGAACCGACACGGCTCCGGCACGAGCTGCGGCATCGGTGCGGTCTATTGTGTGCCATTTTCCGGATACGGGATTGAATACCGATACGAATGGATTGAAACGATACCATTCAACCGGATGTGACAGATAGTCGGGAGCCTGATTACGCAGCGCCTCAAGGAAAATATCCTTGTTTACGCCACCCATAACCATAATTTCACCCGAAGGTAGTGTCACGGCTGTTCCGCCTCCGGTTGAAAGTGTTTCACCGTCGGTGTCGGTAGGAGAGGGGAGCGATTCCCATCGGTTGTTATCGGGATTGAAACGAAGACCGTCGGTGTTAAGCGATGGTTCCCGTCCTTCTCCACGTCCGGCGAATCCACCCCACATATAAAGATATGTTTTTCCGTTGACCGACGATGCGGCGAGAACAGGTTGCACACGTGGGTTGCCCGGAAAATCGGGGAGTTTCTTCCATCCTGCAGCAGTGTCCGACAGATTCAAAACATATAGGTTGTTGGACGGCTTACCGTTTACATTGCCACCGGCAACATATAGTTTACCGTCGGCGTATGTAGCGGCCATATTGTCGATAGTCGCGGGCAGATCGGGAAGCGATGAGATAACGGCTTTTCCGTCGGCATCGACATTAAGCATCATTACGGTTTTGATGGCACCGGTGGCGTTCGTGCCTCCGATTATTGCGAGTCCTTGTGGAGTAGTGACACCGCATCCGTAGGCCATCCCTTCGGGGAGATGACCGATCAGGCGTGTGCTGAGTCCGTTTTCACCGTTTTCAACTGCGTAGATGCCGGAATAGAATTTCTTCTGTGCATCGGGTGCCATAGGATTGGAGGGGAAGTTACATCCTCCCGCACGGATTATCACACCGTCGGCTATGCCGGCATAGGCTGCGGAAACTCCACAGTCAATACCGCTTTCCATGCTTGGAGTTTCGGTGACTGCGATTACAAATGTTGATGCGGGAAGCCCGTCGGAGTTGACGAGATTGGCGCGGGTGAAAGGTTGCCACGCGTAGCGGGCGAAACGAGGTTTATCAATATTCATATTGGTTAGGATTATACGGTTTTGCCCGGCGACTGTTGCCGTGGCGGGATAATATTTGCCGTCGACAGCGGCAATTTCAAATGTTTGGAGATCTGCTCCATCCGATGAATGCATGCCTGATCCGAATTTCATGGTAAGTTCAATAGTACCCGGAGCGGTATTTTCGGCTTTGACGGGTAACGGTCCGGAAGGTGTTACCTGTGTCATGCTGTAAACCCTGTTCAGGGCCTGACGCGCGAGCCGTTCTCCTACTGGACGTTTGTTGCGAGGATGAACGTTCAGCGAGTCGCCGAGGTCGGATGTCACAGCCATTGCTGTATAGGGGATTTCATCGGCAAGACGGCGCTGGCTGTTGCGGAATGCAGGCCATGACTGCCGGTCCATAGAACTTAGCTGGGCGAAAATAAACGGCATCTGGGGTTGTTGCCAGTAGTTGCGCCAGCTTTTGACAAGCAGACGGAACAATCCCTCGTGAACTTCAATATTGTGGGCATTGGATTCTCCCTGGTACCACACTATTCCTGCAACAGGGAATGCGCCGAGGGGTCGGATACCGGTTGAGAACAGGTAAGTGGGTTCATAGGGATGACGGTGCAATAGATTTTCGGTGCCGATATTCTCTCCTACGCGTTTCTGTACCCACGGTTGCAGATAATCGTTGTTTCGCCAGTCGACGAGAACATCAGGCATACCTTCCTGAAGGGTTTCAATGTCAATCCATGCTTCAGTGCCTGATCCTCCGATAGCGTTGCAGATTATTCCTACAGGAACGTCGAGCGAGTCACGTAAAGCTTTTGCGAAATACCATGCCACTGCTGAAAAATCGGCAGCAGAATCTATCGTCGAAGGTTTCCAGCCCGATAAGTTATAGTAGATAAGATGATCGATACTATCTTTGTCGGCTTCGGGCCACTCGGCATTGGTGGTTTCAACTCGTGGTTTCATGTTGAAGAGACGCAAGTGGGGATCGGTGAACATGATGGAGTCGGCATCAAACGAGTCGGTTGACAGGTTCGGAAACGCCATGTTACTCTGTCCTGAGGCTATCCACACTTCGCCTATAGCCACATTTGAGAAATTCAGTACCGTTTTTCCATCGGAAACAGTCATAACGAGACCTTCGGCCTCTTTCATCGGGG
>CAZHHF010000038.1:0-13206 GCA_964531905.1 uncultured Bacteroides sp. | reverse complement strand
TAAGAATGAATCCAATTGTTTTATGTACCCCATATAATAGTCTCTGAGGTGGGACGGATTATCAGTTCTTCCTCAAGACGTGCATCAGGATCTACCACAACACCATTACCGTTAGGATCATTCTTTAGACGGTAGTGAGTCACGACAGCACACTCTTTTGCAAAACCTTCAACATGTTCTGCTTCACGGCAAAGGAACGATTTCGGGATAAGAAGCGGAAAATAAGCGTTCTGAACACCGGTTTCCTTGAACATGCGGTCGAGCTGCTGCTGCATCTTCTCCCAGATAGCATATCCATAAGGTTTGATAACCATACATCCGCGCACTGCTGACGGTTCGGCGAGATCAGCTTTGGTTACCAATTCATTGTACCATTGAGAATAATTATCCTTACGTTTGGTAAGGCCTTTCAATTCTATTGCCATGTTATTATGAAATATGTTTGATTGGTTTTACGTCGTTTTTATTTTATCCTGCAAATTTACTCATTATTTCCGATATTTCCGTCCTTTTTCATTCAATTAATTTCATGGGTAATGGTATATGATTGATGAAATAAAAAAGGCGATTGCTTATGTCGGGTCGCTCGGAAATTACTACCTTTGCGATTTAAAGTTATAATGACATTAATAATGATTAAATATATATCGAGAATAACTATTTATTTTTCCATCGCCTGCATGATCCTGCTCGGACTTGTATCATGTAAGCATGATAAAGTATCGGCCGAGATCTATACCGATACGTTATATTCGCCACAATATGCCTCAGGGTTTGCTATAATCGGTGTAGAAGGTAAAAAAAGCGTAATGATAACAGTTTCTGATCCGTGGCAGGGGGCCGACAGCGTTACTACCCGTCTGTTGATTTTGCGCGATGGCGAGAGTGAACCCGACGGTTTCGACGGACAGATAATGAAAGGAGATGCAAAAAGAATTGTTACATTGTCATCGTCTCATGTTGCCATGCTCGATGCCGTTGACCGGATAGAAGCGGTTGTTGGTGTTTCGGGAGTAGGGTATATCTCCAATCCATATATTGCCATGCATCATGATCGTATCGGTGACATTGGATATGAAGGGAATATTGATTATGAATTGCTTACAGCTCTTGATCCGGATATAGTTTTATTATATGGTGTAAATGGCGCCAGCGAGATGGAATCGAAGCTGAAGGAACTTCATATCCCGTTCATGTATGTAGGTGACTATCTTGAGGAATCTCCGCTTGGAAAGGCCGAATGGATGGTCGCACTTGCCGAAGTTACAGGAAACCGGACTGTTGGAGCCGATCGCTTTAAAACTATTGCCGATCGCTATAATGCTCTGAAATCATCACTTGTTTCT
This sequence comes from uncultured Bacteroides sp., assembly GCA_964531905.1. Classification (GTDB taxonomy): domain Bacteria; phylum Bacteroidota; class Bacteroidia; order Bacteroidales; family Muribaculaceae; genus CAJUPY01. Next base: position 11,860 of record CAZHHF010000038.1, on the reverse strand, counting down.
GTGGACTACCGCCCGAAAGTGATGATCAACACTCCTTACGGCGACTCTTGGTTCATGCCTTCTTCAAAGAATTATATATCGCTTCTTATCAGTGATGCAGGTGGGGAATATATATATAAGGATAATAATTCCCGGGCATCCATGCCTATTGACATGGAAACGGCGTATATGCTTACATCGCAAGCCGATAAGTGGATCAACGTTGGCACTTGTTCAACACTTGAGCAGCTTCGCGAATCGGTACCTAAATTCGCCGATCTTAAGCCTGTCATAGATGGTGAAGTATATAATTGTACGCTTATGACTAATTCCGGCGGAGGAAATGACTTCTGGGAGTCGGGAGTTGTGAGACCCGATGCCGTACTTAGCGATATGATAAAGATATTTCATCCTGAAATAGCAGGTGATATACCTTTCAATTACTATATAAAACTTCAGTAGATGCGTCCTTCCACCCCGTTGATATTTTTAATACTCGGAATTGTGACTCTGTCGCTTTTCGCTTTTGATCTGACGGTCGGAACTGTATCCATACCCGTCAGCGAGGTTCTCGGAGTATTATTGGGGAACGAAAGTTCGGTAACTACCACCCGGATTATACTTGATATACGTTTAATTAAGGCTATTGTCGCCCTTCTTGCAGGAGCTGCATTGTCGGTGAGCGGACTTCAGATGCAGACTCTGTTTCGTAATCCTCTTGCCGGGCCTTATGTTCTTGGTATAAGTTCAGGTGCAAGCCTGGGAGTGGCGATTTTCATTCTTGGCATGCCGTGGCTCGGACTCTCTATGTCGGCCGGATCACTCGGGATCGCAGGTGCGGCATGGATAGGATCGGCAGCTGTTATGATGCTCATCGCATCGGTCGGTTATCGCGTTAAGGACGTGATGGTTATCCTTGTCCTCGGAATGATGTTTTCATCGGGAGTAAGCGCTATCGTACAGATCCTTCAGTATCTCAGCCGTGATGAATCACTGAAAGCATTTGTTATATGGACAATGGGATCGTTAGGTGATGTGACTTTTAATCAGATGGCAGTTTTAGTTCCGGCAGTAGCAATCGGACTATTTCTCGCCGTGATTACGATAAAGCCTCTTAATCTGCTTCTGTTCGGCGAGGAATATGCGCGTACGATGGGAATGAATCCGCGCCGCACACGTACATTACTGTTTATCTCAACGATATTGCTCACCGGCACAGTTACCGCTTTTTGCGGACCGATCGGATTTATCGGACTCGCAATGCCCCATATTACCCGACTGATTTTCTCCAACAGTGATCATCGCGTACTCGTTCCCGGAACAATGTTGTCAGGTGCATCAGTTCTACTTCTTTGCGACATTATATCAAAGGTTTATGTTCTACCTGTCAATGCCATAACCGCTCTACTCGGAATACCGGTTGTTGTATGGGTTGTAATGCGTAAAAAATCATTTACAATATGATTGCTCTTAAAGATTTTTCAATCGGCTACGGCGATAGGACTCTTATTCAAAACGTTGACGTCACTATTGAGAAAGGCACATTGACAGCTTTGATCGGACGCAACGGTACCGGTAAATCGACATTACTACGGGCCATAGCGAGGCTAAATGACAATTATAGCGGTGAAATCTTGATCGATGGTAAGAATTTGAGAAAAATATCTCATGATCTACTATCGAAAACAGTAGCATTTGTAACAACTGAACGGATGCGTATCGCAAATTTATATTGTGAGGATGTTGTTGCACTCGGCCGCGCGCCTTATACAAACTGGATTGGCCGGTTGCAGGATGTTGATCGCGAGATCGTAAGAGACTCATTGAGAGCTGTTGGAATGGAGAATTATGCGCATCGGACGATGGACCGAATGTCCGACGGCGAATGTCAGCGAATAATGATCGCTCGTGCGCTTGCTCAGAGAACCCCAGTGATTCTTCTCGACGAACCTACTTCATTTCTCGACATGCCTAATCGTTATGAGTTGTGTTCGCTTCTTAAGCGGCTTGCGCGTGAGCAGCATAAATCCATTATTTTTTCAACTCATGAACTCGATATAGCAATCACGTTAAGCGATTCGGTAATGCTTATTGCATCGCCCGACCTATATTGCATGACAGCAATCGAGATGGCGCGGAGTGGATTGATTGAGCGTTGTTTCGATAATGGTAGCGGGGTGGTAGATGCTATGATGCAGCGTCTCAGACAGGAATAGTCATCATCGGTACATCAGTCCTGAATAGTAGCCTGTGGGCGATACCCGGATTAAAAAGTCGGGCAAGTACATTCTTCTTTTTGTTAGCTACAACGATAAGATCCATCGGATTCCGGCTTAGAAGATCGGTCACGGCCGATGGCCCGGTTTTCATGGATTTGAAAGTGAACTGAGGATAGTTGATGCGGCAATAATCGGTCAGTGTGGCAAGAGCCTTATCCGTATCTCTCATTCGGTCACGGTTTGACGGAAGATAAATCAGTGTTACCGATGCATCTGTATTGGGAAACATTCTGCACAAAGTGTCGAGGGCAAGAATATCGCGCTGATCGAGATTACAGAAAAAAGTAATTGCATGCGGATTGAAGAAATCGATGGAATTACAGTTTGAAGGTATTGTGATGGTTGATGTCGTGCGACATGAATCAAGCACTTCTGCTGTTACGCTACCAATCAGGTCTTTCTCTTTTCTAACAGCTTCTCTGGTTCCCATAACCAGTAAATACGGATTATTGCTCCGTGCATACTGAACAATCACTTCTTCGGGGATTCCTTCGGTTATTACCGAGGTAAACTTTACCGGAGGTATTTCAGCTGACTTGATTTTTGATTTGATTTTCTCCACAAAATTATTCATCGCATCTTTTTCGTCCAGCAGAACCCTTTGGGATACCTGCAACTCTTCTGCCTGATTGAACGAATATGCATCGCTCAACTGTATTTCGGAGTTGATTGTCGGATCGATATATGCGTGTAGCAGAACTATATCGGTTTTGTGAAGATGAGCAAGACGAAACGCGAGCAACGTTGCCTCAAGCGAATGATCGGAAAAGTCGGTGGGAACCACTATTGATCCCGATTTCAATGAATCGCTGTCAGATATCGGATTAAAAATTTCGCGGTTCTCTACTATCCTGAGAGCCAGCGGTAGGTCATGCTCATGTATTCTCACTCTTATTCCTGCCGATACGGTAGGATTGGCAAGATTTACATTATGGAGTTCTACTTCTATTCCTTCATTTTCCAAAAGATTCTTTAACGATGACGCATACTCGTAGGTATGAATAGCCAGAGTTATGAGTCTGTCATCTGAGTCAACGGATGATGTTGTCATGACGTGTGTATCGGAGTTAAAGGAATCTGAAGTAGCCTTAATTGTTGTTTTCTACTGATTAGTCTTCGTTCTGTTTTTCCTGCTCTTTAAGAATTTCAAGAGCCATATCATAGATAGTGGTATCGTCAAGAACCACAATACCGCCGTCAGGACCCGGTTCTATATGTACGCCACAATTTTTTCCGAATTCATAGTTGCTTCCTCCGAAATAGTTGCGTACTGTTTGAACTGTGGTATGGAGACGATCGGCGATGCGGTGTGTTGCGCCATCGGGTAAACTGTCTTTGATTTTACGTAGCTCGTTGAAAGTGATTGTCTTGCTCATGATACGTATAAATTAATAGTTAATAAATTCTCAGATATTTTTTTAATCGAGTTAAAATTATAATTTATACGTGAGATGTACAAATAAATCTTTATAAACTTTTTCTGTTTAAAAACATTATTTTATAACCGCTAATCGCTTTATGGTTATAAAATATTGACTAATAAGAATTTATGCAAATGTTAAATTTTTTCAATTTCAGTCGATTTTATCCAGGCGCGATGCTGATTGTCGACTTTAACTTCATACCATTTCGACTTGACTGTATCTGTTACGGTTGTCAGCGAGTCAATGATATTCAATTTGGTACCCTCATGGAGAAGAAAAGCTTCTTCCGCTTTGTTGCGGGGAACACGCGGCGAGGTTCCAAGCTGAACCGATTCTGACAGAACGATTGCATCATTGCTGCTGCTCATACGCGCTGCGGCCGAAAATGAGATTATTATTCCTGCTATTGAAGCTACGAGAAACACTATTCCGCCAAAAAAGCAGGTCTTTCTTAATAATACCGAACTGAAGAAAATATAGCCGGCCAGCAGACCGATAAAAATAGCGAAAAGTCCGGCAGTTAGCCATGCCCATGAATTAGCACTCGCTGAAAGGATAACCTTGTCGGCGAGTTTTTCGATTAACGACTGGTCATCAACTGGCTTATCGGCAATCTTGCTGTTTACGAAATCAAGATTTGTTTTCGCATCACTGTTGGTCGGATCAATTTTTAAAGCCCGCTCGTAATTGAGAATCGCTTTTCCAAGATTGCCGTTTCGGTAATACGCATTGCCAAGATTATAATAGATCTGCGACGAAGATCCATCCTCCGCAATAGCTTTCTCATAAAGTTCAATGGCTTTATGAAAATCATCATTCATGTATGCTGCGTCGGCTTCATCTACTGTATTATTGGCCAAAACCGGGAAACAGGCGAGTAACAGAGCTGTGATCGTATATAATATATGTCTCATTTTTCAGATTTCATTTCTTGATGTTTTCCATTTCATTCATTACCTCCGATGCCTCGTTGAACATCTTTTCGACCGACGAATCATTATCCGAAGGAGTATAGCGCGCCATCTCACACTCATCGATTATGGCTATCAGGCGGTTGATGAGTTCTTCAGGCGTGTTGTAGTTTCTCAGATTATCCGATATATTCTGACGTGTAAGCTGTGATACAGGGATCGCAAGCTTATCGCTCAGATAACCCCACAATGCCTTGAGAATTTCTTCATAGAATTTCTCGTAGCTGTGTGACTCAAGGAATTTCTTCGCTTCTTTGAGACGGCGGCGGGCCACCTTGTTAGCTTTAGCCATCTTCATGCCTGTCACATCGGCCGACAGTTTGATATGCTTAGAATAAGCATAAACAACTATAATCAATATCGCAATAAGAGCGATATATATGCTCCAGTATCCGACGGAATAGATAACCGGTCTATTATCCTTTTCAAGATTCTTCTCACCGGGTTTGATATGAAGGATATCTGTGACTTTGGCGGCGATATTCTGCTGTTGGGTCGATTCCACTACGCTCGATGCCCCCTTAGCGACCTTAACGTTATATGACGGAGTTGTGAGGGTTACATATTTTTTAGCCGACGGGTCGAAATAGACAAACTCATTTGCCGGAATTGTGAAATCACCAACCGCTTGTGGAACGAAAGTATATTCTATTCCGGTCGATCCGGTTACATTATTACCTGCAATTCTTGAGGATATGTCGACTTTCGGAGTGTACTGCTCGAACTCGGTCGGGAAATCTATATGCGGTTCTTTTAGATACTTGATGTTTCCTGTTCCCGATATAGTTATATTGAGCGAAGCAGCCTCGTTAGTTCTCAGCGACGATGAACTCAGATTGGAATCAATCTTGAACTGACCTACCGCACCAGAGAAATTGGCCGGCTGCGGCTCGGGTAGGGGAAGGATATTGATCGACAGATTACCCGGATTTACATGAACTGTCTTTTCTACCGGACGCGAAGTTGCGAAGAATCCCATGTTGACACGTTCATATTGAACCACTGTAATATCATAATTTCCTGAATTGATCGTCAGTTTACCTGTTTTCTGCGGGAAAATGATATACTTTTTAAGAACGGCTGTCAAATAATTCTGTCCGTTGTAATGTTCAGTATCAGTCGTCTGTGCGATACTGTTGTCGTCATCGATAAGAAAGCCATCGAATGTAGGGGGAGTGGTGGCGCTGATATTGGAAATGGAACTGTACTTAGTGTAAAGCTTCATTGTACATTCAATAGCTTCTTCCTTATATGCTTGCGATTTATTTAGGATAATACGGATGAACACATCTTTATCCGATACATTCCTGTCGGAGGTTTGAGTTGAAGCATCATCTACTCTAACATTATTGGACCCGGGCTGCGCATTACTGTCAGGAGGTAGAACTTTGAATGAAACAGGCTTCGTTTTCAAAGTCTTACCATCTACAACTATTGATGCAGCCGGGATTGTATAGGTTCCCTCGTTTTCAGCCTTGTAAGTATAAGTATAGTCTATAGTTACCGTCGATGTTGCGCGACCGTTGATATTCTGATAGGATTGCATTGTCGATGTTGCCGGACCATACATGAGTTTACATCCTTCTATCTCAGGAGCCTGTAAACTGGTGCCTTGACCATCTTTCAATCTGAAGGTCACGGTGAAGTTGTTGCCCGCAATAACCGTTTTTGGTTGAAGAACTGAAAATTCGGCGGCATATATCTGCATACCTGATATTGCCGTTAGAATTATGCTGAAAAATAATATAGTCAAACGTTTCATAATAGATCGGATATCAATGTCACATTACCACGGTTTTTCAGTAATGCGGCGATTGCTGTTCTGTTCTTTTGCTTTCTGGGCCTCGATACGTCGTCGGGTAGCGGCCTCTTCATTCTCCATCGCTTTCAGAATCTTCTCGGCATTAGCATCGCTCATCTGCTGCTGTTGTTGATTTTGTTGCTGATTTTGCTGCTGTTGCTGTTGATCTTGATTCTGATTCTGCTGATCCTGTTGTTGCTGATCTTGCTGTTGATCCTGTTGATCCTGCTGCTGATCTTGATTCTGATCCTGATTCTGTTGTTGCTCCTGTTGTTTCAGCTGTGCGAGCCTCAGGTTCTGTCGTGCTTTATCATTGTCAGGATTCCGTCGGAGGACGTTCTGGTACATTTCAATACTCTGACCATACTGTTGTTGGTTGAATGCCATGTTTCCAAGATTATAGAACGATTTTTCAACCACCGATGCGTTATCTGATGTACGGGTAAGATTCTGAAGCATCTGAGCAGCCTTCATCAGCGGGCCTTCACTGTCCGACGGATCGGAATTGCCACTGTTTTTAAGGAGTGATGCAGCGAGATTGAATTGCGCTACCGATGAATTAGGATCTAATTCGAGCGCTTTACCGTAACACACTTCAGCTTCGGCATACCGTTGGTCATTATAAAGCCGGTTTCCTTCTTTGATCAGGTTCCTCACTTTTGTAGCATCACTTCTTTTTTGTGATCCTACCGAAACCTGCTGCTGTGTCGCTTCACTCTGTTGGTTATCACCGTTTGTTATGTCAAGCGACTGAGCCGATACTGCCGGCACTGATACAGCCGTCAGTATAATCGTGGAAAATATATTTGTTAATAATTTCATCGCTTTGTTGTCTCCGGTTTAGTGAAAAAATTGAATTTTTTTAGCCATCCGATCTCACGGTCAAGGATGAAAATGTCAGTTACAAGGAATATCAGGGCTATCCACCCGAAAACAGGGAACTGCTCGGCCGATGCCTTGTAGGCTATATGTTTGATATCTCCCTTTTCAAGCTGATCAAGCTGATCGGTGAGATCGCTTATCGCTGATCCCGATGCACCGTTGATGAATATACCGTTGCCGGCCTGAGCTATTTCATTCGCAGCATCGGCATTGAGTGCTGTCGTTACAACATTTCCTTCATTATCTTTAAGGTAAGTACCTCTGTTATCAAGCGGAATAGGATTACCTTTAGTAGAGCCAACTCCGATTACATCGACCTGAATACCTTTTTTTGCCGCTTCACGTGCCATTTCAACAGCATTTCCCTCATGATCCTCGGCATCAGTGATAAGAACAATCGCCTTACTGAGAGTTTCATCGGGACTAAATCCGTTCATAGCCAGTGCAATGGCATCACCGATAGTGGTTCCCTGGGTCTGAATCATATCCGTATTCAAACTGTTGAGATACATCTTGGCCGATACGAAATCGGTTGTCATCGGCAGCTGTGTATATGCTTCACCGGCAAAAACAATCAGACCGACTTTATCATTGTCGAGCTTATCTACCAGACGTCCTAAAATATGTTTTGCGCGGTTCAAACGGTTGATACCCGATGGATCGTCGTTGGAACTTGCAAGCATTGAACGCGACACGTCAAACGCGATCATCACCTCGATACCACGTGTGTTTTCAATCTCTTCTTTCTCTCCGGCGCGCGGGCGTGCCAAAGCGATGATGAGTGCCGTGAGTGCAACAAGCTGCAATGTGATTTTAATATACGGCTTGTAGGGTGAACACTCGGGCATAAGAGGTTTGAGAACATTTATATTTCCGTAGATCCTGAGTTTTTTTCTGCGGGCGAGTCGTGCCAGATAAAACATTCCGTAGACCGCCGGAATCAATATCAGGAGATATAACAGTTGTGTATTTGCAAAATTAAACATAGTCTCGTTGGATTATGGAATAGTTCTGAGAACGGTATGGCGCAATGTTAGTTCAAGAACTACCAGCGCTAATGCCAGCCATGCCCACGGCATGTAGTTGTCCTCGGTATGTGAAAAATTGCGTACATCCATTGCTGTCTTCTCGAGAGCGTCGATTTGATCAAACACATCTTGAAGAACATTGTTACCGGTTGCACGGAAATATTTTCCGCCTGTTGTCGCGGCGATCTCTTTGAGAGTAGCTTCGTCGATCACCACCTCCTGCGGAACATACTCTATCTTACCGAAATAATTCTGTTGCGGATAAAGAGCCGTACCATTTGTTCCTATACCGATTGTATAGATCTTGATACCGTACTTCTTAGCAATTTCTGCAGCTGTCAGAGGCGCCACATTGCCCGAATTATTCGATCCGTCGGTAAGAAGGATTATCGTTTTTGATTTCGCCTGACCATCTTTGATTCGGTTGATCGACGTTACGATACCGTCACCGATTGAGGTTGAATTACCGAGCATGCCCATCTCAATACCTTGTATGTAATTGGTCAGAACGGCACGATCCATTGTCATTGGAACGCCGGTAAAACTCTCGGCTGCAAAAAGAACCAGACCTATATTATCGTTCTCGCGGCTCGATACGAAGTTAGATGCAACTCCTTTGGCAGCTTCCAGACGATCAGGTTTGAAGTCGCGGGCAAGCATACTTGGCGATACGTCAAGAGTTATGACTATATCGATTCCCTCGGTATTGGTCGTCCTCCATGAATCATGCGTCTGAGGCCGGGCAAGAACAATGATGACGCATCCTATCGCAGCCATTCTTAGAAGAAACAGACCGTGAAGAAGGAATTCCTTGTATGAACGCCCCATTTTCGCAAAAGGCGACGTTGTTGAAATTTCAAGTGCTGGATAGGCATTCCTGTGTTTAAGTACATACCACACAATCAGCGGTATATACACAAGGAATAACCATAAATATCCTGGATGAGCGAATTGCATTTATATACTGTTTAAATAATTCTTTATATAATAAATAAAGTAGAGCGGTTATTTGTTCGGTTGATTACTGTCGGTTTCCTCAGCAGTAGGCGGAGGCAGTGGCTTCGTGTCTTCCACGAATTGCATAGCAGAGTTGAACGACTTTACATTATCTTCAGGCATAGGTCGCACTTTCGCAAATTTTACGAAGTCGGCTATTTCAAGAATCTGACGCATAAGGCGGTTAGGCAAGCGTGTTTCTTCGTTCTCGTTAAGCGCACGTGTAATCTGAGTAGATGTCATCTCCATCGCGTTTATACCGAAACGTTCCTGAAGGTATATACGAAGAATATCCGTAAGTCGGGTATAGTACTCCTTCTCCTGGCCGGTGGCACAAAGATTTCTTTCTTTGAGAGTCGAAAGCTCGCGGATAGCGACTTCGTATGGTGATAACTTCGGTGCCTGTGCTTTGAACGGAAGTTTAATCGTCTTTTTACGGAATACGATATAAAGTGTGATTGCCGCGATTATAAGTATCAGCACTCCGAGTATCCACTCCCAATAGTCTATAATTATATAAGGTAGGAAATCCCACCATTTCGAATCACCTTTTTCAACATCGGCATCAGGATTGATCGTTGTCATCTCCGATACATCTACCGGATAAACCCGCAACGATAATTTGTTAGATAACAATGTGTCGGTTCCCGACAGATAAACAATCTCGGGAATAACATAATCGCCTGAATCGAACGATTGGATGATCATGTCCTGTTTTATCTCCAGAAGTTGATTGCCCAGATCGGTTGTGTCGGCAGGAAGGATATCTACGATCTCCACATTATCGGTGAGCATTGACGACGGTTTCGCTGTCAGTACCCCCTGACGGTCGGCAGGGATAACGATATTGAGATGAAGACGCGTCTGACGACCCATTTCAAGTGTCGCCGAGTCGAGCGATGCCTTTATTGACATGGGAGCAGCTGTAGCTGCAACCGTTCCGGCGATCGTCATGACCGCTGCAAGCATGAACTGTTTATATCGTGAAATCAGATTCATAGTAATTCGTTGATGTAGGTTATTTGACACCGCGGCGCTTGAACAGCCCCATCAGTGATTTTACATAATCCTCGTCGGTAGCTATTGAAGTGTGATCCACACGGCAACGGTTGAGCGTGTTGTGCATCTGTTGCTGGCGTTCGTACCACCACTTGTCATAAACTTGTCTTACTTTTGACGATGAAGTGTCAATCCATCGGTCTTTACCCGTTTCAAGATCGACAACTCTCATCAGTCCAACGTTAGGGAGTTTGGAATCTCGCTTGTCATAAATCTGTATAGCTATGACATCATGTTTATTGGTCGCTATTGACAACTCTTTCTGATAATCGTCCGGGGCAATAAAATCGGAGATAAGGAACGTGGTACATCTCTTTTTAAGCGCATCGGTAAAAAATCGAAGTACCTGACCGATATCAGTCCCTTTGCTCGAAGGTTCAAAGTCGAGCAACTCTCTTATTATAAAAAGAATATGCTTCTTTCCTTTTTTCGGAGGGATAAATTTCTCAATTTTGTCGGAAAAGAATATCACTCCGACCTTATCATTATTTTGAATTGCCGAGAACGATATGGTAGCTGCTATTTCAGCTATCATCTGGCGTTTTTCTTCACCAACAGCGCCAAAGAGACGGCTTGCCGACACATCCACAAGGAGCATCACGGTCATCTCACGCTCTTCTTCATAAACCTTTACGTAAGGATGATTATGGCGCGCGGTTACATTCCAGTCTATGTCGCGTATATCATCGCCATACTGATATTCTCTTACTTCCGAGAATATCATACCGCGTCCTTTGAACGCCGAGTGATACTCGCCCGCAAAAATGTTTTGCGAGAGTCCGCGGGTTTTGATTTCGATTTTTCTGACTTTCTTTAATAACTCGTTTGCATCCATTTGATGTCAGTGGGGAGAAAGGGGTAGTTTGTCGGTTGAAATAATGGGAGACAGTCGGGAACCGGTGACATTACTGCTGTCAACGTCGCCCGACTGTACTGTAATTCGGTCGTTTATCAATGCTGTTAAAGCCGGTTATCAGGGAACCTCTACCTTGTCGAGGATCTCCGATATGATTTCATCGGCAGTGATATTGTTCGCTTCTGCTTCGTATGTAAGGCCGATACGGTGGCGCAGAACGTCATGACACACTGCGCGCACGTCTTCAGGAACAACATAACCGCGCTGATGCAGGAATGCGTATGCTCTTGCAGCTTTTGCAAGGCTGATCGACGCACGGGGTGATGCACCGAATGATATTATTGTCGTAAGATCATTTAGACCATATTCACCGGGGAATCGTGTGGCGAATACAATATCTACGATATAACGTTCGATCTTTTCATCTATGTAGATCTGTTCCACAACTTTCTGCGCCTCGGTAATCTCATCGGGACGAAGCAGGGGAACGATTTTCGGACGTTCGTTGGTGATATTCTGTCTGATGATTATCTTCTCTTCATCTTTCGATGGCTATCCTATCACAACCTTGTGGAGGAAACGGTC
>CAZHHF010000037.1:0-13240 GCA_964531905.1 uncultured Bacteroides sp. | reverse complement strand
CAGCTTCATAATCACGGTTACCGTATCTACGCTACCGGAGGAACACATCAGTTCCTCAATGATAACGGCATCCCGGCGGTCAAGGTGTACTGGCCGAGTCAGAGCGACATGCAGCCTCAGGCACTCGACCTGCTGCATGAACATGAGATAGATCTCGTTGTCAATATACCGAAGAATCTCACATCGACCGAACTCAGCAACGGCTACAAGATTCGTCGCGCAGCAATCGACCTCAACGTTCCTCTACTCACCAACGCCCGACTCGCTTCAGCATTTATCAATGCGTTCACTTCGCTGCCGATAGATGAAATCGCAATAAACAGCTGGGAAGAGTATAAGTAATCCTACGGTCATTTTTTAAAGTTGGATAAAAGGAGTTGCGTCAAAACAGATATTTTGGCGCAACTCTTGTTTTTAAAAATATAACTACCATGATAAAAGAACGGCTCTCCTCACTTGACATATTGCGGGGTTTCGACATGTTTCTGCTGGTATTCCTGCAGCCGGTAATTATTTCAGCAGGGCGGTTACCGCACGCGGAATGGCTTGATCACGTGCTGTATCAACTGGATCATGAAGTGTGGACCGGCTTCCGATGCTGGGATCTCGTAATGCCTTTGTTCCTGTTCATGACCGGAGCATCAATGCCGTTCTCATTTTCAAAATATGACAACAGAAGGCCTGATGCAGCAGTGTATATAAAAATTCTCAAGCGTTTCGTTATACTTTTTCTTCTCGGAATGGTTGTGCAGGGGAATCTGCTCGGTTTCGACTTCCACCATGTATATATCTACACCAATACTCTTCAGGCGATTGCAGCGGGGTATCTGATCAGCGCACTGATACTGCTTAATTGCAGTATGCGCGGACGGATTGTAATGACAGTAGTACTGCTTACGGTTTATTCCATCCCGATGGCAATATGGGGAGATTTCACTCCGGACGGTAGTTTCGCATATTTCGTAGATAAGGTCGTGATCGGACGATTCAGAGGTGATCGTTCGTACACATGGGTATGGAGTAGCCTGACATTTGCGGTCACCGTGATGCTCGGTACATTTGCTACCGAGATAGTCAAGTGTGGAAAGTACAGCGGTGAACGCAAAAGTATGCTTCTGCTTCTTATCGGGTTCTTACTTGTGCTGGCCGGATGGATATGGGGATTTTATCAGCCAATCATCAAACGAATCTGGACCGGGAGCATGACTTTGCTTTCAGGCGGTTATTGCTTTATTCTAATGAGTGTGTTCTATTATATAATAGATGTGAAGCATCACCAACGAGGTCTTGATTGGCTCAAAATATACGGGATGAATTCGATTGCTGCATATATCATGGGGGAAATCATAAATTTCCGTAGTATCGCAGCGTCACTATCGTATGGATTGGAACAATATATGGGTGCATATTACAATGTGTGGCTGACAACCGCCAATTACCTGATTGTGTTCCTTATTCTCAGGTTCATGTATCGCTACAAAATATTCCTCAAGGTGTGAGAAGAGTTTCAGAATGAAAAATGCATGGCGACACGAAGACCACGGCGATCAATCGAAGGCATGTTTAAATAGCTGATACGCCACACGTAGTCGAGTCGGATACATTTAAGGATATTATCGATGCCGGCTGACAGTTCCATATATGGACGCCAGTTCATGTCGACGGTGTGTCCGTCAACCGGAAAGCGGTAAAGGTCGGGATTAAAATCGGGATTGTTGCGTGCGCTCAGTTTTCCGCTCAATCCGCGGAAACAGAAAACTTCACGTAGTTTGAGCCGCTTCAGCAGAGGGATATAGTTGAAGATAGCACCGTTGGCCCAATAGGTCAGATCCCATGACACGTAGCTGTCATTGATAAATTCCATAGGATTCATCAATGCATAGCTTTCGGGCTGAATGGTATAGGAAAGGTTAGCATTCGGGATCAACAGTTCGGGGAATGGCGAGCGTTCCCACACGTGCGCTCCTTTAAGAATGATATCTGCGTAACCGAATGCGGAGAACCAGAAGCGTTTCTGCACACTGAGTTCAGTTTTGTTGACTGTAAAAGTATTGCCGAGGAAACGCGCAGGACCGAATGTGTGTTTAAGTATAAAAACCGGGGCATCGAGATTAACCGGAATACGGTAAGATTTGGTCTGATAGAATTTTTCACCAGGTGCAAACCTTAAAGAAACAGATGCTGTAGTTTCCTGATAGTGGGATGCAGCGATTCCATAGCCGTTGATGAACGGCACGTAACGGGTAGCTTCCTGCCGCGTATTCTCGAGCGAAGCTGTAACCGAGAAATTGTTTCTCATCTCAAGCGTGTATTCGAGGCGGCTCACACGATGGTAGGTCATGAGCAGATCATCCATGCGTTTAAGCGACAGCACGAAGTTGTCCATATTTGTGAAAAGATAGTGCTGGCCAATCTGATCTACGTCGTAAAGATGTGAGAGCCGAATTGAATGGACCGGAAATTCACGCGGATGATATTTTTTATCGTGAAATGAGTATTCGACTTCGCCACTGTATTTCCACACATGATCTTTGGTTCCATAGGCAACATATCCTTTGCCGAACCAGCGTGGCGACAGATTAGCAGTGGTCATAGCCCCCACCCTAAGGCGCGTTCCTTCAACTTCGTTTCCGCTGATAAGTGTGTTTACTGGACCGAGGTCTATCTTACTTTTGTTAGCATCGAGAGTTGTAGGGAGATAGCCTGAGAACATTATTTTAAGAACTTTTTCGGACCAGTAATACAATGGCACGGAACGCATGTGTTCAATGAGGTCGCCTATCCGGTTTTCATTAGCCGTACGAGGAGCGAATCCTGAACCTGCCCAAAAGTCGTTATCACGGCCATAGGCATTGCTGTCAATAATCTCACGTCCCTGCATTTCAAAGACCCACTGATCGGGTGAGGGAGAAAAGTTATGGCCATCGTAACGGGTGTTTCTTCTAACATAGACTCCCTGAAGTCCCGGAATGACAGAGAGTTCGAGTGTCATGTCATCGCGTGTTTTGAGACGGGATCCATCGGGTGCGCGTTCGTAATCCTGCCGCAGATACATCCGGTCAATAAAATTGAGGTTTATACCCGGCGGCAAGTGCATGTCGACACGTTTGATAAACATAGTGGTATCAGCCACCGGAACATATACATGGCCCGAGAAACCGAACATTGCGCGATTATGAGGCGTGAATGAAAGTTCGACACACGATTCACCGTCAATATCGACTGTATCGGTCAGAAAGAATTTATAAAAATCGGGTGCAATACGTGAAAGCGGGCTAACGAAACGGTTCTGCAAGAGATTGATATCATTATCGTACAGATCCACTTCTCTAAGAACGTCTTCAAGAAAGACCTGCATGCTTTCCTGGTCGGTTATGTCGTCGAGTCCCTGACGACGAATAGCCGTGACAAGTTCTTTTTCGGCCTGAGGTTCAGAACGGAAACTGACAGTAGATGCTTTTTCTTTAACAGAAACAATGAGAACGGGTGTGCCAGATACTTCGCTCGTGTCAACATGTTCTTTCAAAAAGTCGAATTTACCGGCAAGAAATCCCTTGTTATAATTTTCGGGGTCGAACTTATTAAGACCTATAGTGATGCGTTCGAAACGGTCATAGTTGTAGTTTTCATGGTGTAAACGGGGATCGGTTGCAGAGCCTCCGTTACGGATGCGCATGGCAAAATCGACTGCCGGATTATTCTTTTTGGAATATCGGTCGCGCTTCTTTTTCACTGTTAGTTCCGACAGCTGTACGCCCGTAGGGGCAAGAAACACTTTCAATGACTGCTGAGTAACAGGGATAGAGACACTTTTCTTGCCATATCCCATCACAGAAAAACGAAGCGTCAATGAGTCGGCTGCCACATCGGGATAGATATCAGCCCTACCCTGCTCATCGGTAAGCATCCCGCGCTTTGTTCCTTCGACATAGACGGCAACATAGGGTATCGGATTCCCGTTTACAGAATCAACCAATTCCACATGGGTTTTAGCATGTAGCACCGGGATACCGATGACAAGCATCAGAAACAATAGGATTAATGTTGCTCTTTTTTCCATTAAAAGCCAATATCTTTATATATTATGGATAACTTTGCATTCTATTACAAAAGCATGATAACAATGGCTAAGGAAATCGAAAGAAAGTTTCTTGTAATCGACCGAAGCTATGAGGCTATGGCTCATAAATCGGAGAGAATCGCGCAGGGTTACATATCGCTTCGCCCACATGGAACCGTAAGGGTAAGAATCAAGGGGGATAATGCATTCATTACTGTAAAAGGCCTCAACGACGGAGCCGTAAGGGATGAATGGGAGTACCCTATTCCGATTAACGATGCTCTTGAGATGCTCGCAAAGGTAACCGAAGGAACAGTCATAGAGAAAGAGCGGTTCTATGTTGACTGGGAAGGACACCGATGGGAAGTTGACCGCTTCGAGGGTGCGCACAAGGGATTGACTGTTGCCGAGGTGGAATTGTCGGCCGCCGATGAGGATATTATCCTTCCTCCTTTTGCAGGAGATGATGTCACCGGCGACCCACGCTTTTATAATTCTTCACTCGCAGCTCTTTCCTGAACCGGTTTTAGAGTGAGGGCGACAACGTTTTCCACATGAGGAGTGTGGGGGAACATATCGACCGGCTGAACGCGCTCTACTGTATATTTTGCATCGAGCAACGCAAGGTCACGGGCTTGTGTAGCAGGGTTACAGCTAACATATACTATACGTGCCGGCTCGGCATTCAGAATTACATTGACAACATCGGTGTGCATTCCCGCACGCGGGGGATCAACAATCATGACATCGGGACGTCCATGACGCTCAACAAATTCATCGGTAAGCACATCTTTCATATCACCGGCATAAAAGAGAGTATTCTCTATACCGTTGATCGAGGAGTTCACTCTCGCATCTTCAATCGCCTCGGGTACATACTCGATTCCAATAACCTTACGCGCATTACGGGCTACAAAGTTGGCTATGGTGCCTGTTCCGGTGTAAAGGTCGTAAACAAGTTCATCACCGGTCAGACATGCGAAGTCGCGGGCTACTTTGTAGAGTGTATATGCCTGCAACGAGTTGGTCTGATAGAATGATTTAGGTCCAACACGGAACCGTAATCCTTCCATCTCCTCAATAATATGGTCACGGCCGGAATGAACAAGTATATCGAGATCGCCGATAGTATCGTTAGCTTTGGTGTTTACCACATAAAGCAATGATGTTATTTCGGGGAACTCAGCCTTTATCGCATCAAGCAAACCTTTAATTGCAGCGGCATCGTCGTTTCCGAATACCATAACAACCATCACTTCACCGGTAGATGCGATGCGGATCATGAGAGTACGCAGCAATCCTTCCTGAGCGCGCAAATCGTAAAAGGACAAATTATTACGCTTGGCGTAATCTTTTACAAAAAGACGTATTCGGTTGCCAAGATCGTCCTGAAGATGACAATGTTTTATGTCGAGGACTTTATCGAATGCCCCGGGGATGTGAAATCCGGCAGCATCGCGATCGGGGAATTCATCTCCGCTCCGAAGCTGTTCGAACGTGAGCCAGCAGCGGTTGGAGAATGTATATTCCATCTTATTACGGTATTCCCAAACTTTTTCGGATCCAAGTATCGGTGATATCTCAGGTAAGGGAATCTTAGCTATCCGCTGAAGAGCATCGGTGACCTGTTTCTGTTTGCAAGCAATCTGAAATTCGTAGGGAAGATGTTGCCATCGACAGCCGCCACAAACGCCGAAATGTTCGCAGCGAGGTTCAACACGGTTCACCGAGGGTTCAATCATCTTCTCTATATGGCCTTCGGCATAACTGCGTTTCTTACGGTCAATCTTTATATCAACCCGATCGCCAGGGGCGGCAAACGGAACGAAGACAACCATGTCGCCGACACGCGTAATGGCGTTTCCTTCAGCAGCCACGTCAAGAATTGTCACATTCTCAATGACAGGAAGTTCTTTTCTTTTACGGGACATGACTAAACGATTATTTCATGTATCCATCCTTAGTGGCACGCTCTTCCATGCGCTGAATACGGAGATCGAGATCGGGATGCGACGAGAAAAGCTGATTGATCTTGCTTGATTTTTTAGCACCAGCCTCATCCTGCATTTGTTTCAGTTTGTGGAATGATTTCGCCATAGCCACCGGATTTTTACCGTGACTCTTAAGGAAATCGTAACCGTAGTCATCGGCAGCCTTTTCCTGTTTCTGAGAGAAAGTAGCAGTCATGAGTGACTCGCCAAGCGATGAGAGCTGTGAATCGGTAAGGGCAGCAGCTTTGCCGCTCGCCGAAGCGATACCGTCCTTAAGGGCTGAGGTCATAAGTGAGCGTTTGAACGCATTTTTTGAGTCATGATGGGCAATATGGCCAATTTCATGACCGATTACACCGAGCAGTTCTTCATCGTCCATAATATCCATGAGACCAGCGAAGACACGGATACTGCCGTCGGGGCAAGCGAATGCATTTACATCAACGACATTATATACTTTGAAATTCAAAGGTATTCCTTCAACAGAGGTGATTCCGTCGACAAGTCGATTCAGACGTATAACCAATGTATCGTTTTGGGGAAGGACATGATTCAGTTCATCGGTTTTCTTGATGTATTCACTAACATATTCAGCCATCTGCTCATCGGTAAGCGTTACCGCCTGGACTGCCTTGACAGCTCCACTAACCATGCGTTTGTTCAATTTAAACTGGGCCGATACTCCCATAGAGGCGGCTGATAAACATAGAATCGAAAGAATTAATGTGATACGTTTCATCTTAATTATTTTATCTTGGTTTATTTTCGTTTATAATATACAAAATTACTGCTTTTAATCGGATTTTCAATCATTAACTTTGTGAAAAGCGAGACGAGGCGCGCCATTGAGAAGATATATCGTGCCACAACAATAAAAACCGGAAGAGTCGAGAAGTCTACGCATAGGCCAATTATCTTTATGGGTATCGGCACGCAAATTTGAAACCCTACATGAACACCAATCAATAACCTTACGGCCGAAACCACCTCCACGACCTGCCGATGCAATACGGTGAATGGTTCCGTAAGGCTGATCGTTAAGCCACGCACCATTTTCAATATAACCGTAGGTAGGATCTTCACCGATAATAAAACTGAAGACGCCCAACAGTTCCGAGTCGGTCGAGAAGATCATATAACTTACACCGCTACGGATGTCGGCAAGAATTACTTCACGTGAAGGATAGCCGTTGATCCACTGACCAGAATTGCCATTAGCGGCCATAAATGCCCGTGCATTTTCATAAATCGGCATGATAGTGTCAAGATCGCTCACGGATGAGCGTCGGACGGTATATTCTTCCATAAATCACTTGTAACGCGCCCACCTTATCAATTCCTTTATCGACGGTTTCTTACCGTACATAAAGATACCGACGCGATAAATTTTCGCTGCAATCCACACCATTCCGAGAAATGACAGATAGAGGATGACCAATGATACACAGATCTCCCACGTAGGGATTCCAAACGGTATCCTCACCATCATAATCATAGGAGATGTAAACGGAATCATGGAGAGCCACATTGCAAGCGCGGAATTCGGATCGGTTCCGATAGTGGTTGCGCATACGATACCGATCATAATAGGCAGAACGGCAATGTTGGTTAGCTGTGAGGCATCCTGAACGTTATCGACCGATGATCCAATAGCAGCGAAAACCGAAGCATACAGAAAGAATCCACCGATCAGGAAAATGATCATGTAGACTAAGATACGGCTTATGTAACCAATATCTCCAACGACCGACATGGCTTGTATCATCGTAGCGCTGTTGGCTGAAGATGCGGCATTGAATGTGCCGTTATTGAATGCTAAAATATCAGCAGCCATATCAGCCGGGGTTATCAGCGGAATGATTATTCCGGCAACCCCACAGATTATAACTCCCCATATCATTATCTGGGTAAGCGCGACCAGTCCAATACCCACGATCTTACCAAGCATCAGCTGCTCGGGACGCACAGATGAAACGATAATCTCGATTACACGGTTATTTTTCTCTTCTATAATGCTCGTCATCACCATCTGACCGTATATCATCAGAAACATATAGAGCATAAAAGCTACGGCGAGGCCTACATAGAAGCTGGCACCTGAGGACATTGAAGTGCTTTCCACTCCCTGATCGAGACGATAGGTAGTTATATTCACCTGAGCCTCTACTTCGGCCATTATCTCCTTGAAGTTGTCAATATCGTAGGCGAGCAGCCGCTCGGCTTCGACAGCATCTTTTATCTGACGGATAATGTCGTTCTCAACATTGAGCGAGCCAGCTCCACGGTTATAGAGCTGAATATCGGACGGATTGGAAATTATATCGGAACCGATCACTAGGATTCCGTCGATAGCATCGTTGTTCTTAAGACTGTCAACCGGAAGTGACGGACTCGAAAACGCGACGGCATCGGTATCAACAAGGCGCCGGCCTATAACCCCGCTATAATCAACGACTGCGAAATTATAGGTTTTGCTTTCGTGCAATATCATAAGCGTGGCAGGCAGGAGCATGAAGATGACCATAACTACCGGCACGAAGATCGTTGCGATAATAAAACTTTTTTTTGACACGCGCTCGGTGTACTCGCGGCTTATAACAAGACCAAGACTGCTGCTCATCGGTTGGCTGAATTATAGTTATGAACTGTTGAAATAAAGATTTCGTCCATAGACGGGAGTTCGGATCCGAACGAAACGACATCGACGGTATCGGCTGCGATGTGGAGAATGTCGCGGCGCGAAACATCGGACCTCACTCTCAATGTCATCTCGTTAATTCCATCGTCGCCGACGGCAATCTGTTGCTCGACTATACGCTCACCCATCTGCGATAGGAAGGCCAACGGGTCACCGGAAAAGGATATCTTATAGCGATTTTCGCCCATACGGTGACGGATCTCAGCAACAGAACCGGTCAATATGTTGCGTGAGGAATTGATCAGTGTTATATCATCGCAGACTGATTCGACACTGTTCATATTATGTGTCGAGAAAATCACAGTAGCTCCATTGTCGCGAAGACGCAGAATCTCGCGTTTAAGAATATTAGCGTTTATAGGGTCAAAGCCAGAAAACGGTTCGTCGAAAATGAGTAGCTTCGGTTCATGAAGTACTGTGACAATAAACTGCACTTTCTGAGCCATTCCCTTCGATAATTCCTGTACACGCCGGTTCCACCAATCGGAAATCTCAAGGCGTTCGAACCATTGCTTAAGCCGGAAAGTGGCTTCGGTTTTAGAGAGGCCTTTCAATCTGGCAAAGAAAAGAGCCTGATCTCCCACTTTCATTTTCTTATATAAACCGCGCTCTTCAGGAAGATATCCGATCTGGCTAACATCTTCCTGCCGAAGAGTGTGTCCATCGAAAATAACACGTCCTGAATCGGGAGCCGTTATGTGATTGATGATTCGAATCAGCGTAGTCTTTCCCGCTCCATTTGGTCCCAGCAAACCATATATATGTCCGCGGGGGACCGTCAGCGACACATCGTCGAGAGCAGTGTGACCGGCATAGTATTTAGAAACATTTTCTACTTTGAGTAAGTCCATAAAACAGTGGTCTTTTACATATTAGTAGCAAATATACCGAAAAAGTTGCATTCAAAAAACAAAAACGTCCAAACTCTTGAATAACAAGCTGTTCAGACGTTTTATCGAGGTTCCTAGCAGATTCGAACTGCTGTAAACGGTTTTGCAGACCGGTGCCTAACCACTCGGCCAAGGAACCTTATCTGTGGTTTTGCGTCGGCAAAGTTACAGTTATTGTTTTAATAATGCAAGTTTTTTTCGACCTTTTTATCGCAATATATAAAACAAAAGCATTATCGGACTACAAATCAGGATATTAAAAAACTTCTCCCGACGCCGCAAACTACGACTGCCGGGAGAAGAAATATCATATATGTGGAATTATTCCACTACAATCTTACGTACTTCACGGAAGTTTTCTCCGGATATCTCAAGTATATATATTCCTGAGGCTAAAGCTGAGGCGTCGAGGTTATATTCGCTTCCGCTCACCTTCGCAGATTTAACAGCTACTCCGTTCAATGAGTAAACCGAGACTGTGTAACCGTCAGCTCCACCTCCATAATATATGTTGAACTGTGCAGCTCCGGACTTAGTCACAAGCAGCTGCTTGGACATGTCGGAATCAATATTCTCAACTCCCGATTTACCGAGGTCAAGGGCCATCTTTATACCGGCAAGAGCGTCGAGCTTTCCATTTCCCCAGGGTCCACCCTGACTGCCTGAATCCTTATTGGACGTCGTTTCCAAAATTGAAAGGACATCGGCAAAAGTGAGCTGAGGATTGGCCTGCAACCATAGAGCCACTGTTCCGGCAACGAACGGAGCGGCCAAAGAAGTACCCTGAGATCCTTGCCAATAATACTCACGATCGTTTTGAGTACAATAGGCTTCGGCGCTGATTGTGGTTGGATAGAAATATTGATTTGAATTAGTATAGAATGAGCTTAACGGACAGGTTATCTTCATACCCGGAGCGCACACTGTTGGAATTACATGGCCGGTAAAGGTTTTACCATAGGACGAGTAACCTAAGATGGATCCAATGGGGTTACCGATATGATATCCTCGATTGTCGAGAGCGACCCAACTGTTCTTAGTAATGTATCCACCGACTGAAATAATATTGTCACCGGCAGCGAGGTCGTTGAACACACCATCGGTTGTACCACCGGTATATCCTTCGATTCCATTCGATACAAATTCATATCCTTCACTGGTGATTATACCGTTGATAGTCTGTCCGGCAGATCCGTTGATTATCGCCACAAGAACCAAATGTTCATCACTATTGGCGGTGGTGCATTGAATGGTATTGATCTGCAGAGTCACGCATGCACGGTCATTGGATGAATCAATTTCGTTAGTGACATCAATAGATCCACGCGAGTATGCATCACTGAAACCTGCGGTACCGGAATCAATAGTAACCGATCCTGCCTTATCAAGCGTTACGCTGAAAAGCATTTTTTTGCTTTTCTTATCATATACACCAATTTCGGGTTTGAGAAGTTCATTATTACTTCCCCAGAATTGAACGGTGTTAGCAATAGCGTGAGATTGAGGGAAGTAGCTTATGGAAGTTTTAAGGCTCAAATCTTGCGGCGTCAAAGTTTTCTCGACTGCCATACGGGTATCGCCGGCATTTCCAGAAGCGATGCAGATTATGGCTTTTTCACCGAGTTTCGCCATCTCCCGGTTAAATAATGTGCTACCATCGTGAGGGCCACCGTAAGTCGCCATTGAAAGGCTTAAAACCATCGGTTGATTTTTACCGGTTCCATATTCCACGATTCTCTTGAAATTAGCCAACACATCGGCCGGAGTATTTGCACCACTCGAGAAGAATAGATCGGCATTAGTAGCCACGCCATAGAACGGTATATTACCTTCTTCGAGGAACACTTCGCCACCATACTTGGCATCGTTGGTCGCTGTTCTTTTAACCATACCGCCGGCCATGATTCCGGAGCATTGAGTTGCATGAGTCGAAGCGGCCCAGTCGGTTTTCGCCACTGACATTTTATTCCATGAGTAACTGTTGGGGAATATTCGTGTAACAGCTCTATCATCGCAATAGAGGGTTGAGCCTGTATTAAAGACTTTTACACGCATATTTCCTGCATCATCGACGAACATGGGATGGGTAAGATCAAATCCTTCATCGTATATGCCGGCAAGAACTCCGGTTCCATTATACGCCTGAGGAAGAGAGCTATCGCTACCTGTTTGTATCGGATCAACATTAGAATAGTATCTGGCCTTGTTAAGACACGGGATCAGGGGTGCGCCATATTCAATACGGGCAACAGCATCGGATGAAGCGAGAGTTTCAATATACGGTATTTCAACGTCAAGAATATAGCATCCATCACCAATATTGCAATTTTCTTCAACCTGAGTAGCTGAAATATCATCGAATCCATATCCGTCATTGAGCTGAACGATAAGCCTCACCGATTGATCGGCACCACGAGTCACCGTTCTTCCCGCATGATAATCACTAATCAGCCGCTGCGCGTAAACATCAAGCTTCGATGAAGCCAAAGTTGTGAGCGAACATCCGATCAGAAGAAGCGGAGTAATAATATGTTTCATAGTTTATAAATTTTAATTTTATAATCACAAAGATACGCATTTTTTGAAATAAATGAAATATGGATCGATATTAATTCAGAAAACGATGCAAAATATGCAACAGCCATAAAAAAAGTTGTGGCAAATTTGATTTGCCACAACTTTCTATCGGGATTGGAAATATGTCAGATAATTATACTCCCTGAAGTTTGAACTGAACGGGAAGGGTATACCATACGTTCACGGGCTGTCCGTTCATCTTACCGGGAATGAAAGCGGGAAGTGCCTTAACGACGCGAACTGCTTCTTTGTCGAGGTCCGGGTCACGGGCGCGGAGTACTTTCACTTCACCGATCGTACCGTTCTTGGTAACGACGAACTGAACTACAACGCGACCCTGCACATTGTTTTCCATTGCCATAGTAGGATACTTGATATGTTCACCAATCCATTTCATAAGAGCTGCATCACCGCCGGGGAACTGGGGCATCTGCTCTACTGACTGGAATACCTGGTTGTCATCAACCGGAGTTTTCTCTTCAACGATAACTTCATCCTTGTACTCACGAACGACGTTGATGTCGTCGGTACCCTGGTCGAAGTTGGTTGAACCGATCGCTGTGGTTGATTCCTTAAGTTCATCCTGAGATTTGATTTCCTCCACCACTTCTTCGTCATCGGCGATAGCGATTTCAGTTGCCTTCATAGTGTTAAGGATTTCTTCGGGAAGAGCTTCGGGCTGCTGTTCTTCAACGCGCTGCTGAATTTCTTCTTCCTCTTCTTCCTCAGGTTCAGGAGTATCATCAAGAGCATTCATTTCGGCCATTTCAATCGCAGCCAAAATATCAGCTTCTTTCTGTTTCAAACGGTAATCGTTATACATTCCGTAAACAAAAGCAGCAACGAGAACCACTACTAATGCTATGATAGTAATAATTACCGCGCGATTGTGACGGGCATCGGAAGTACGGCGGAGTTCATACGCGCCGAATTCCTTGTTTTTGCCTTCGAATATAATGTCGCGCCACTCTTTTGATGAAAGATCTACATCTTTTGCCATTTCTTCAAATTTTAAATGTTAATG
>CAZHHF010000036.1:0-13269 GCA_964531905.1 uncultured Bacteroides sp. | reverse complement strand
TATTACCGGTGGCGGACGCTACGACAACCTCACCGGTGTATTCGGGCTCAAAGACGTTTCAGGCGTCGGAATCTCATTCGGAGCCGACAGAATATATGATGTGCTGAACACACTCGATCTATACCCATCAGGAACAAGCCGCTCCACAACCGTCATGATCACTAACCTCGGAGAAAAAGAAGCCATTGACGGGATGAAAGCGCTACAACAGTTCCGCAAAGCCGGAATCGCCTCCGAAATATATCCCGATAATGCCAAAATGCAGAAACAGATGAAATATGCCGACGCGCTCGGCATTCCTTTCGTCGCCATTATAGGAGAGAATGAAGTCGGCTGCGGAAAAATCACACTCAAAAACATGTCTACCGGCGAACAGCAGATGCTCACCACCGACGAGGCCATCGCAATTATCAACGCATAACATCGAAATATGAAAAAAATAATCCTGTCAATAATTCTCACAATAATAACATTCTCCGCGCCCGATCTCGCCGCACAGTTCCGCTACGGACCCACTGTCGGAGTCGACATCACATCACTCCGGTTCAAGCAGGATCTTGTCAATGTTGACAAAAGCATCGGATACCAGGCTGGAATACAATGCGAAATGATGTTCCCCGGAATCGGCTTTGGACTCGACTTCGGACTCATGTACCAGCAAGGTGGAGCAACAGTGAACCTCGGCCAAAAAGAAGTTTGGTCATCTCTCGGCTACGGAAAAGAAAGAAGCTACCTCCACTATGTCACCATCCCCATTGACCTCCGGTTCAAATGGACACGTATGAATGGACTCGAGGACTACATCGCACCGTACATCTTCGGAGGACCGGTAGTTTCATTCCTCGCTGCCCACAATAAGGTCGATGCATACCGATATGCCGGCGGCGACCTCGGAGTACAGGCCGGAGTTGGTTTCGAACTCTGCACCAACTGGCAGATACAGGCCTCTTACATCTGGGGCATGACCTACGCATTGAAAACAAAATTGCTCGATGACTTCAGCGCACGAAACGCAACTTGGAGCGTCAGAGTCATCAGATATTTCTGATCCAGAACAAAAAAAACATAATTACGCTTGCAATTTAAAAAACTTTTCGTACCTTTGCATCCGAAAACATAAACATGGTGAGTTTAGCTCAGTTGGTTAGAGCGTCGGATTGTGGTTCCGAAGGTCGTGGGTTCGACCCCCACACCTCACCCTAAGCAATAAAGAATAAGGCTCGTCTAACACATGATGGGCCTTTATTGTCATCTAAATTTATAAACATAACTTTGCCATGCCAAACATTTCACGAATAGCAATAATCCTAACTGCAGCAGGCATAATCAGTGCGTTTCAGGGAATCAACGCCCGACAGTTATCGGTCGATGAAGCACTCGGAGCTGCAAAACAGAATTCAAGTATCGCAACCCTCCGCACATCACGCGGCGACGGACAGTTAAAACACGTCTACACTGCTACCAATGACGGAATCAACACCATCTATGTATTTAACCGCGACAACGGCGGATTCGTAATCCTCTCAGCCGACGATGTCGCAGCTCCCGTACTCGGATATTCCGACAAAGGATCATTCGACCCGCAGAATATCCCGGCCAGCATGGAATATATGCTCGAAGCATATTCTGCCGAAATATCATCAGCGGCCGCAATCGACTATGTCTCTGCCGCACTGTCAAGCGACGATAAGGCACCGATCAAACCAATGGTGACAACCGCATGGGATCAGAACGCGCCATACAACAATCTCTGTCCCACCATGAACAACAAGCGTTGTCCGTCGGGATGCGTTGCCGTAGCAATGGCCCAGGTCATGAGCTATCACAAATGGCCTGTCAAAGGAACCGGAACCCACACCTACACCTGGCCGGCAACCAACACTCAACTGTCGTTTGACTACGAGAACACCCCGTTCGACTGGGACAACATACTCGACACCTATTACAATGTTCCTGCAACTGATGCACAGCTCGATGCCATCGCCACACTCATGTATGGAGTCGGAGTAAGCACCGATATGTATTACACTGCCACAGCCAGCGGTGCCAACCGCGACAAAACAGCCCGTGGATTTGTTGAGAACCTGAACTACGACAAAGGTCTCAATTACCTTCCGCGCCGTTTCTACAACCTCGACGAATGGTGCGACCTTCTATACAATGAACTCGTAAACGGTCGCCCTGTATTCTACGACGGCAAAGACGTACGTGGATCAGGACACGCATTCGTTCTCGACGGATACGATACCGATGGATTCTTCCACATCAACTGGGGATGGGGTCCCGGATCCGAAGGATTCTACCGTCTATCGGCACTAAATCCCTCATCTCAGGGTACAGGCGGAGGAGTCAGCGGCTACAACGACCTGCAGGGTGCGTTTATCGGAATCCAGAAACCGGTTCCGGGATCGACCTACCGCGCCGACTACTTTATCGAAGGAAATTTCAAATCCGATAAAACTACATATAACCGTACTGCATCAGTGGCTGTTGAATTCCTCGATGGAACCGATGCCGGAAACTTCTATGTAGGCACTTACTTCCCTGTCAGCGATGATATCACCCTCGGTGTTAAACTTGTTTCTGACAAAAACGAAACATCCTATATCTGGATGGAGAAACCGCTTAACTCGCTAAAAGCCACATCGCTCAAACTCGATGCCACTCAGTTCCCTGCAAACGGAACCTACACTGTGACTCCCGCTGTAAAACGCGCCGGTGACATATTTGATGTAAGGGTAAACATTGAGAAAATATCGGCACTCAACCTCACCGCCACCGCTACCGAACTCAAATTCACTCCGGTAGAACAGATCTACGGACTCAAAGTCAGCGACTTCAAGCAACTCAGTGGTTTCTACGTTGGAAAAACATGCCAGTTCAGTGCAGTCATCAGCAATGACGGTGACGAATATCAAGGCAACGTCACCCCGGTGCTTAAGGATGCCAACGGATCGGTAAGAGGAACCATGACCGCCGTGAAAGTCGACGTTTACGGAAACATGAGCGAGTCACACGAATGGAGCGAGACTCTCAGCTCATCGCTCACCACCGGCAAATACTACATCTACTTCCTCGACAAGAACGGAGATGAGATTGGCCAGCCACTTGAAGTTGAGATTCTTCCCGTTCCCACCGATAAACTCGATGTTATCATCACCGATTTCAAATTCAACAATGCAATCGGCGAGAACACAATCAATGGAATCAAAGCTACTGCCACAACCATTGACATGGATATTGAAGCCACATTCCACTGTAACTCAGGACTCTGGGATGCAATCGTTCGCCCCTATGTTTCTGAAGAAGGAGGAAAAAAAGAAATAGACTATGCCGGTCCTCGTATCACCAATGTAATAGTAGAACCCGGAAAGAGCAAAACCTATAAATTCAGCAAAACCCTCACCAGCTCTTCTATTACAGCCGATAAACTTTATTACATCTCATTCTATGGTCGCTCAGATGGATACGCACCATTACCCGGTTATGTAAACGATGAAAGCGGCAAAGAAGCAAAATTCTACTTCTGCCTCACTCCTGCTGCCGGAATCGAGATGATCGGCGCCGAAAAAACATGTGTTGTAACACCCAACCCCGCTGAAACAACCGCTTCAGTCAAAGCCGAATCAGCAATCAACCGAATCACGGTATATTCGGCAAACGGCTCAGCTATTACAACCGTTAATTTCTGCGGAACCGAAACAACCGAACAGATCGACGTGACAGCACTCACTCCCGGAGCATATCTCCTCCGCGTTGAAACTGTTGCCGGACAGTTCGTAACCCGTCTCATAAAACGATAAGACCATACTTATAACCACAAAAAACGGGGCTGTGTCAAAATTAAACATTTTGATTCAGCCCCTTAAGGTTTGTCAGGATGGGTCAGATGCAAGGCGCTGAGGATGAGACTGAAAGGAGCATACATGTAGTATGTGACTGAAGTCGAATTCCGATAGCAACGTCGCAGATGACCTATTATGACACACCGTCATTTTTATAACACAGGCACCAACGGCAATAAATCTTATGAAACCATCCCTACTGATTCTCGCATCCGCTTTGATTTCAGTCTCATTACAGTCAGTTTCGGCTCGTCAGCTCAATCTCGAAGAAGCTATCGCTTCAGCCAAAAAAGAATGTAACCTGCCAATACTGCGTGACACAAGAACCGGTGGATCACTCCGCCTCGTCTATACCGAAAAAAACAAGGGAATCTCAACCCTCTACATCCTCAACCGCAATAACGGAGGATTTATAATTCTCTCCGCCGACAACGTCGGCGCACCAGTTCTTGGATACTCCGAGACAGGCTCATTCGATGTAACAGATATACCCGACAACATGAAATCATGGCTCGGATACTATTCCGAAGATATCGCTCATGCAGTCGAAAACGATGCCCCTGAATACCAAACCACTCCATCGGTAAAATATCTACCGGTGACACCGCTGCTCAAAACCGATTGGAGCCAGCTCGACCCATACAATCTTCAATGTCCGGTACAGCGTGGATCGCGATGCCCTACCGGATGTACGGCAACGGCCGTCGCCCAGATCATAAAATACCACTCATGGCCCGAAGATTTTGGAACCGGCAGCTACTCCTACACATGGAATAATGCCGGAACAATCAACACACTCTCATTCGATTACGAACACACACGCTTCGAATGGGACAAGATGCTCGACCGCTACGAAAACAACGCCTACACTTCCGAGCAGGCAAACGCCATCGCCACACTCATGTATGCTGTCGGAGTAGGAGCAAAAATGACCTACGCGAAAGAAGCGAGCAGTGCTACTGCACGAAACGCAGCCCGCGCGCTTATCGAGAACTTTAACTTCGACAAAGGACTGAACTATCTGAATAGAAACTACTTCCCCATTGACCGGTGGATCGACATGATCTACCGTGAACTCGCCGAAAAACGCCCCGTCTACTACGACGGTTTCAATAGAGCCGGCGGAACAACCGTAGGACACGCATTCGTAATCGATGGATACGATTCCGACTATTATTTCCATGTAAACTGGGGATGGGGAGGAACAAGCAACGGATACTTCCGCCTCAATGCACTCGACCCCTACATCCAGGGAACCGGAGGAAGCTCAGCCGGCTACAACGACAATCAAGGAGCCATGTTCGGAGTCCGTAGACCGCTACCGGGTTCTGAACCTACAGCGGAATTCTACATCTCAGGCGATTTCATGCCACGACTTAAAACCTATCCTCGGGAAGGAGTAGTGAATTTTCTCGCCGGAACATCGAGTGGCATGTTCTCGCTCGCAAGCATACTCCCCATCGACAATATCCACCCCGGAATCAGACTCGTCGCAGAGGACAATTCTGTAACATATTTATGGTCGAGATACCCTGCCGCCACCCTGCGACCAGGTCTCGGTTACATAAGCCTCGAGATAAACGCTCAGGAGTTCCCCCAATCAGGCAGCTATACAATCACCCCGGTAGTACAGACCGATAAAGGCATTGTTGACGCTTTGGTAGCTGTGGGTAAAAACAACTGTGTGAAGCTCGTCGCTACGGAATCGGAGCTTATATTCTCGCCGGTAAACACTCCGTCCCTACTCAAAATAACCGACTTTAAAACCGTCGGAAACACCTATGTCGGCAAAAAATGCACATTCAGTGCCATCATAATAAACGACGGAGCCGAATATCAGGGAACAATAACACCGGTCATCAAAGACACCGACGGATCGGTGAGAGCAACGATGTCGGCGCTGAAAATCGATATTGCCGGTGACATTCAAGAATCTCATCAATGGAGCGAGACATTGAACCCATCGCTTACTCAAGGCACATATTACATTTATCTCCTCGATAATGAAGGCAACGAGATTGGCGAACCTCTTCAATTTGAGATCCTGCCTGTACCCGAAGAACCATTGTCAGTATGCATAACCGACCTCGTTTTCAATAACCTGATCGGTGAAAACACCATTGACGGAATCAAAGCTCCGGCAACTACATTCGACATGGATATCGAAGCAACATTCAACTGCACTTCCGGTCTTTGGGACGCCATCGTGCGACCAATCGTATTCGAAGTGGGTACCGTAATGGAAAAAGACTACGCCGGAAACGAGACTGACGTATACATGGAAGCTGGACAGACAAAAACTTACCGTTTCAAAAAAACGCTCACCAACGTATCGGCCGATAAATTGTACTACATCAGATTCTATGGCCGCACGGCTAAATGGGAGTCAGCGCCCGGTTATATGAAAAATAAGAACGGAAACGCCGCTATATTCTACTTCTGTCTCACACCATCTGCCGGAATAGAAATGATCGGAACTGAAAAAGATTGCGCCGTCACCCCAAACCCCGCAACCACTACAGCCACCGTAACAGCCCGGGCTGCGATAAGAGCCGTCACGATCTACTCGATGAACTGTTCCGCGATAAGAACCATCACATTCGACACAACCAGTAACGAAGAATCGATCGATCTAACGTCCATACCCGCCGGGAGCTATCTCCTTAAGGTAGAAACCGCTGAAAATCAGTTTGTCACCCGACTCATAAAACATTGAACCCATAAACATTCCATCACGTGTAAGCCACTTATATTTTATTACGACATCTATCACATATTCAGTTATAATATGTATATTTGCAATAAAATAGACCATACCGAGGAATTATTCTGAAATAAACTTCCCTTTGTAATTATGACCATAAAAAAACACTTATCACTTTTCCTGGCAGCCGCATTGTTTTCAGCCACGTTCCAGCCGATTTCAGCGCGCCAGCTCAACGTAGATGAAGCGATCGCATCTGCTAAAAAAGATTGCACTCTCCCCATATTGCGCGATACAAGAGCCGGTGGATCATTACAACTTGTCCACACCGAAAGAAATGGAGAACTCTCCACCATCTATGTTCTAAATAAAGAAAACGGAGGATTCATCATCTTATCTGCCGATAATGTCGGCGCACCGGTTCTCGGATACTCCGATACAGGTTCGTTCGACATCAACAATGCCCCCGACAACATGCAGTCATGGCTCGGATATTACTCCGATGAAATCGCATACGCGGCTAATAACAACGCACCCGAATACAAAACTACTGCAACCGCACAATATAAACCTATCGCTCCACTACTGAAAACCGAGTGGAACCAATCGGCGCCCTACAATCTGCTCTGCCCCATTCAGGGAGGTGTACATTGCCAGACCGGATGTACAGCTACTGCAATCGCCCAGGTAGTTAGATACCACTCATGGCCCGAAGAGTACGGAATCGGAACCTATTCTTACGAATGGAACAATGCAGGCACCAAAGAAACACTATCGTTCGATTACGCGCACACCCGTTTCGAATGGGACAAGATGCTCGACCGATACCGGCAGGGAGAGTACACCCAGGAACAGGGAAACGCCGTAGCTACACTTATGTATGCTGTAGGAGTAGGAGCCGATATGGGCTACGGAAAAGATGCCAGTGGAGCATTGGGACGAAACGCTGCCCGGGGACTGATCGAAAACTTCAACTTCGACAAAGGCCTCAACTATCTCAGTAGAAAATTCTATTCACTCGAACAATGGACCGACATGGTCTACAACGACCTCGCTACAAACCGACCGGTCTATTACGATGGATACAACCAGGCAGGAGGAACCACAGTTGGACATGCATTCGTCGTCGACGGATACAGCGAGGACGGCTTCTTCCACCTCAACTGGGGATGGGGAGGAATGAGTAACGGCTACTTCCGGTTGACAGCACTCGATCCGGCCGAACAAGGTATCGGCGGTAGCGCCGCAGGCTACAACGATAATCAAGGCGCGATTTTCGGAGTTCAGAGACCTACTGACAATTCTCAACCGGGTGCCGCTTTCTGTATATTGGGCAACTTTATGCCACAACAAAAAACCTACACCCACAAAGGACTTATAAACTTCCTCGACGGCACCGTCAACGGAATGTTCTACGTGTCAAGCATCTTTAAAATCAGCAATATCCGTCCCGGAATCAAACTCGTTGGAGAAGACAACTCGGTAAAATACATCTGGTGGCAATACTCCGCGGTAAACCTGGCACCCGGAACCGGTTACACCAATCTCGAAATCAAAGCCGAGAATTTCCCGACGTCAGGGAAATATACAATCACACCCGTAGTGCAGACCGAAAATGGAGTCGAAGACATTATGGTTGCAATCGGAAAAATCAACCGTGTAACCCTCGAAGCCACAGAATCGGAACTCATATTCACCTCCGATTACGAACTACCGGTATTAAAACTCGACAACATTGAAGCCAAAGGAAACTTCTATGTAGGATACAAAAGCACTATCTCTGCGACCATCTCCAACACCGGATCAGAATATTACGGCAACGTCTATCCTATCGTATATAACTCCAAAGGAGAAAAATGCGCTCAGATGTCGACCCTATCGATTGATCTCGTAAAAGGAGAGTCGACCACTGTTAGCTGGACCGAGGAATTCCGTCCGAAACTTTCCGAAGGAAAATACACTCTCAACATCGTCGATGACAACGGCAACGATATAGGCGACGGAATGGAAATCGAAATAAAAGCCGCTCCGACAGGCAAACCGAGAGTCATCGTAAAATCATGTCGCTTCCCCGAATCAACTGGAAATACCGGAACACAAAATGCCTACATGGTTTCCCGCGACATTGTTATGGAAACCACCCTCGAATGTACATCGGGAATCTTCGACTACACTGTCTACGCTTTCGTTTTCCCTGCCGGTGGAGGAACCAACGTTGACACCGCCGGAAATAAACAATTATACCTCGAAGCCGGACAGACCGAAAACGTCACTTTCCGGAACACGATGACCGGTGTGCAGCCCAACACTATGTATTTCATTCAGTTGAAGGGATATAAGCCCTCTAACGGCACCTTCTCTGACAACCTGCTGAATCCCGACGGATCAATCGCCCAATACTGGATTTACATCACCCCTGAAGCCGGAGTGGAAGTTTTACACGAGAATGACAGCTGCACGCTCTACCCGAATCCGGCCGAAACAACAATTACAGTCACCGCCGGTGACCCTATCCGCGAAATTGCCATTTACTCAATGGATGGCAAGCAGGTGATGAGTCACACATTCGACACCATCAACCGTTCGGAACAACTCGATGTCACAGCAATCGCTGCCGGAAACTACATTGTCAGAATTGCTACTGCATCGGGCAACAGCGTTACCCGGCTTATAAAACGATAACAGATCTCGATCCACATATAATTAAGAACCGGACTTCCATGCAATCAATGCACCGAAGTCCGGTTCTTTCTCAGTATATATAATATAAGCTGTCCTTTTTATTATTTCTTGGTATCGATCTTTATACATTCGTTAGAGAAAGCACTTATCTTAAGTGAATTCATGATATCGATAATTGCTTTAGCGCCTTTTACCGAAACGCCGGCTTCATTGACCTCAGGCGAACATACGGCTATTGACATTACGCCAGGAACAACTCCGAGAATGGCGCCACCGAAACTTGAAACAGCCGGTACACCCGATGCTACAAGCCATCCCTTACGCATCTTGTGAGGACCTTTGGCCGCCATCATGGCTGTAAGACGCGGAGCGATCTCATTATCGAAAACAATCTGCTTGGTCACCGGATTGACTCCTCCGGCAATAATAGTAGCTCCCATTACGGCAAGCTGACGTGCCGAAGCTGTCATAGCCTGACCGCGGGTATAGAGGTCTATCGAACTTGCCGCATCATCATAGAGATAATAACCGGCTTCAGCAAAAGCATCGACAGCCTTATCAGCTACAGTCTGCGCCTTCATCGCTTCATAGAGCTTAACATCGAGCGTAGGAGCCGTTCCCATCATATTGATCATCTGATTCTCGATAAAATTCCATTTTGAATCAGGATCACCTGTCGGTTCGACTGCACTTACCGCTCTGACACCGCGGGCGCATACTCCTGCTTTTGGTTTCTCAGGTTTATTGCCTCCGCATGCACATGAGCAGCATCCGCTTTTCTTCATCAGTTCCTCTACTGAATTCTGAGCAAGCAGAATCGATGCTACCGGCACTCTGATAATTCCACCGATAGGCACCTTTGTATCTGCGTCGGCTTTTGTGATTACCGTACCGTCGGCAAGAACTACTGCGATACCGAAAGTCTTCGCATCCACTCCCGACACACGGGAATCCACTTCACCTTCTTTAATACTTTTGTATTTTTCATAAGCCGAATCCACGGCTTTCTGCAAATCGGATAGTGAGATAATACGTTCCATAAATTTTGGTTATTAGTTATTCATTAAATATTAGTTTCTTTTTTCTATTGTTTATCTGAAAAACATTGATACGAAGCCTTATGTTGATAAACAACCGTTAAAATATCAGAAACTATATTTAATCATCGCTTCCACGCGATTGGCCAATCCATGCTGACCGTTTATATTATGACGCATACCGAAAAGATACTCGGCACCTACCTGAAAGCCATCGCCGAAAGTATAGAAACCATTAAGAATCATATAATTACCACGCTGGTAGGCCGTTTCTCCGAGCGCGCTGTCACCGTACGTACGGTTCAAGCTATACGAAGTGGACATGAAGAACTTCTTACTGAAGTCATATCTCACACCGGCAACTATAGCCAGATCTTTAGGAGCTGTCATCGTTCCGTTGCCGGCATGAATAAGATCATAACCAAATCCGGCCAGATCGTTGACATAATGCCCGATTCCCTTACCGTAACCGCATTGACCGTAAATCGTAAAATCGCGTACCGGCGACACTACGCCACTCAGCTGCACACCCCATCCGGGTTCGAAACGATTCTTGCCGCTCACAAGATCACGATAGGACAGATCGCGGAAAATACCCGAAAGACGCACATGGCTGTTATTGGCGAAATCATATTGAACGAACGCCGGTATATCAGGGAAACGCTGATTTATCGCCTCACACTTCCCTTCCTCGGTAGTATAAGTGGCTTTAGGATTCTCAAACGAAAGAGCGACCTCAAGATTCGGCAAAATATGTCGGCGATATTGCAGAATCAGATTCTTCGCACCGATAGCACCAGGATGCCCCTGATAATCAATCGTAGGAGGAGCGGCAGCCGGATCTGCGAACGTAGAGTTGGTCAAACCGAACGTCAATCCGCCCAATCTAATATAAGCTTGCTTCACAGTCACACCGTAACCACCGTTATTACCACTGAAATCCGTCTGTATATAACCGGTCAACATCCCGAAATTAGTTCGGCGCACAAGCTGTAGAAACAATGTCGAACGAGTCGCATCCGCACCGAGACGCGTACTCAAAGCCGGATTTTTCGGCACCGGAATATTGAATGTGGTGAATCCCGAACCATCTACCGCACCGTTGAAATCATATTGCGCCACACCTTCTACATAACCTCCGATACCGAGAGCGGTATTACCCTTGCGGTCTACGAATAAGAAACGCGGAGCGCGTGGATCCTGAAAATGAAGATTCTTTGTATCATATACAACAGCTACCATCTCGCCGTCCACATTGGCACTATCTCCCTGAAGAACGATTACCCTCTCGGGAACACCTGTAATGGCACTATATTGATCGTCCTCAAGAAACTGAGCGGAAGCCGACATTGCGACTAAAGCTGAAAAAGCAAGTATACCCTCTCGCATCGAAAAGTTGAAGCGTTGCATAAAATTCAATTAAATATAATAGTATCAGTTTTTAGAATATTAACATTTTCGCAATGCTAAAAGTTTTAACAGAAAATTAACCGTCCGATAAAAAAATACGATAAAACCGACTCTCTAATTCAAGAATTCTTGCTAACTTTGCAGCCTATCTTTTAGCAGACAAGATAGATAGCTCATTATAAATCAATCAATCGCATAGAATCTATGAAGCTATTACAAGCTAAACTGGCGCAATACACCGCTCCTCAGGAAGCAAAAGCAGCAGGTATCTACCCCTACTTCAGGGCCATTTCAAGCGAGCAGGATCCCGAAGTAATCATCAACGGTAAGAAAGTATTGATGTTTGGTTCTAATTGCTATACCGGCCTTGTTAACGATCCGAGAATCAAGGAAGCTGCAATTGAAGCCACAAGAAAATACGGTACCGGATGCGCCGGTTCACCATTCCTCAACGGAACACTTGACCTACATAAGCAACTCGAAGCTGCAATCGCCGAATATATCGGAAAGGAAGATGTGATGGTATACTCTACCGGCTTTGAAGTAAACCTCGGAGTCGTATCATGTCTCACCGGACCCAAAGATTATATACTGTGGGATGAACAGGACCATGCATCTATCATCGAAGGTCTCCGCGCTTCATTCTCAAAAAGTCTCAAATACCGTCACAACGACATGGAGTCGCTCGAAAAGCAGCTCCAGAAATGCGATCCCGACCGACTTAAACTGATCGTTTCCGACAGTGTCTTCTCAATGGAAGGCGACGTTGCCGATGTTAAAAGCATCGTTGAACTCGCAAAAAAATACAACGCTGCAGTAATGATCGACGAAGCACACGGAATCGGCGTATTCGGAGAAGGCGGACGCGGCGTTTGTCATGCACAGGGAGTAGCCGATGATGTAGACCTCATCATGGGAACATTCTCGAAATCGTTCGCTTCACTCGGAGGCTTTATCGCAACCGACAAGGAAATCACCAACTTCCTCCGTCACCATTCACGCTCCTACATCTTCACTGCAAGTATCACCCCCGCATCCACCGCAGCTGCGCTTAAGGCACTCGAAATCATGAAAGCCGAGCCTGAACGCCAGGAACATCTTTGGGCGCTCACCAACTACGCTCTCGAAGGCTTCCGGTCACTCGGAATTGAAATCGGAAACACATCAACTCCGATCATTCCCCTCTTTATCCGCGACAACTTCAAAACGTTCGCCATCACACACGACTTGCTTGAAGAAGGTATATTTGTCAACCCGGTGGTTTCTCCGGCTGTAGCGCCCCAGGATACCCTCATCCGTTTCAGCCTCATGGCAACCCATACACGTGAACAGGTAACCACAGCCCTTGAGAAAATCGAGAAAGTATTCCGCGCTCACGGAATCATCTAAAAAACTGATTTTCACCGTCCTATAACTCATTCTCCTCTGTTT
Organism: uncultured Bacteroides sp.; assembly: GCA_964531905.1. Classification (GTDB taxonomy): domain Bacteria; phylum Bacteroidota; class Bacteroidia; order Bacteroidales; family Muribaculaceae; genus CAJUPY01. The sequence goes on along the minus strand of CAZHHF010000036.1, from coordinate 160 downwards.
CTCCACCTCACGGCAAAATATTTACTCAAAAAACTTCAAAAAAAGACATAAAATATTTGCCAGTTAAAAAATAATGCGTACCTTTGCATCGCAAAACCAAAACAGAGAATGCGAAAATAGCTCAGTTGGTAGAGCACAACCTTGCCAAGGTTGGGGTCGC
>CAZHHF010000035.1:0-13277 GCA_964531905.1 uncultured Bacteroides sp. | reverse complement strand
AACCTTTTTCATTTGTATAGTTTTAAAATTGAGTATTTCGTGACGCAAAGATATGTACTTTAACCGAATTTACAAAATTTTAAGCAAAATAACCATTATGTGACAAAAAAAATCATTCGCTTGCCTTCTGTAAGGTGAAAGCTATCTTACATTATGTAAACAACAGTTAAATAATGTATGTTTACTCAACCGTAAAAAATATTCGTATTTTTTTCTTAAATCAGCTAAAAACAGTGTCCACTCTATATTTACATTATTGTTCAAACTAATAATCAATACGTCGGAGACGCATAACATATACAACTCCACTCCCGGTTGGGCATCTCCGAAGCCCTTTTAGCAGGGGCATTCCACCCCAGGTTCGCATTCTGCTCACCCGGGGTTGTGTATGTTAAGCGTCTCCGACGCTGTTAGTGGAATCGAATATCCTTATTTGAACCGCATTACGCTACGCTTCATTCTGAAACTGCACGGACAGGCCTGCCACTGGCGCGGTCGTAGAGGTAGTCCACGTAACGACTACTACCACCGAAGAGCAGTACGTACGCACCCTGAGACAACAGATACGGTGTAGAACTCCAATATTTCCCTTCAGAACCCGAGTTGCGGAGTGAGGAGCTATAACGATAACCTGCAGCAGGAAGGAAGATTGTATTGTCGTTAGGACCCTCCACAAGATAGCCGTTGATACCGCTTTTACTTGTCCATGTCCAGGTACATTTATCTACAAGTTCTTGCATTTCAGTATTAGATGGCATACGCCATGTACCACCCCAGTTAGCGCGAGCTGCATCGTACGCGACATTACCCGAAATATCACCTATCTCTTTTTCAGTGGTCTTGCTATTACTTTGTGTATAGGTCGATTTGGTTGTAGTCTCACCCCATGCGAAATAATCGCCGGAGTCTGTCGGTGATGAAGCCCCGACATTACAGGTCGCCCATTTAAGGCCGCTCGGTAAACCTAAATCAACATACTCATGCCCATTGATGGTTCCCTCGGGATCTTTACCGGGGTTCGGGTCTGTTCCGGGATTCGGATCATTACTATCATTCAATGCATTGTATAGAATCTTTATAAAGTTCTTGGCACTTGTTTTAAGTGTACCAAACTGCGAACCTAATGAACTTGAACTGTCAAGAACAAGCATTATGGCGGCGGAACTGCGGGTAACTTCAACGTCAGCACCATTTTCGGTACTGAACTCAGAATTTATCTGCCATCCCGAATTGGAGGTAACATACTCCCACTCCCTTATATCAGATGATTTTATCAGTCCGTTATCGGCAGTACGGATTCCATCAAATGTAAATGATACGAATATACCGTTCTGAACACCTTTAACCGTTTTTCCCGATTCACATTCCATGCCATAATATACAATGTTTTCAAGACTTTTTTCCCTGAAATTATATATACCCTCTATATAAAGTTTAGAACTGTTCACCTTACTTGGTGTTGTTATATTATCAAGCGTGAATCTGATTCTGGCGCCGTTGGATACAACCGGACATTTCAGTTTAACTTTCTGAATATAATTGCTCTCCGACAATGTTTTTGCGATCTCCTCGAATTTGGCGTTAACCTCCGACATATTGGATACTTCTTTGGCATTTTCTGAAGGATAGGCAAGCTTTTTGAGGTTCTGGGTAAACATATTGTTGTCGGTAACATCATTTCCTTTAAGACCAATACTGTATGCCACCACTTTCTGACCGGCAACCGTCGCAACCTTCAGTCGCTCATTCACCGCATTAAGATATTCGAGTTTATCTATATATTTATCCTGCATGCCTAAAGACCCCTGATCGAGACCGTCGGTAAACGTAACAACTGCTACTGTTGATACATCACCCGGGAGCTGAGTGGACTGTAAAATATTCAAGGCCTCATCGACTGAATAATAGAGAATAGTACCGTCCTTCATTGCGAGACCGTCGATGAAACTGTTGAAACCGGTGAGTGACGTACTGTTAAGCTGTCGCACAGGATAAGTATAGAGCGACTCATTAAAACCGCTTACTCCTAAATATATCCCGCTCTCAAGCGCGCTACCCGAATAAACGGCGCTAACAGTGGCTGTATAACCGCTCTCTACATCGCCTACGATAGCTTTTACACGGTAATAATTGGAACCGCTCAGAGGATTCGTGTCGGTATATGATGCTGTTTTCAAAGCTGATGCGAGCATGGAGAAGCTGACATTATCTCCCGAACGGTAAATATTATATGTAGCACCGTCGATCGGATTCCACTTAACGGTTATCTGATTACCCGATACCGATGCGTTAACGTTTCCGGGAGCTAAAATTAAATCATTGACTTCGATGTAATCTACTTCGGAAACAGAATATTCCTGAATGACCTGTCCATTACGGAATATCTGAATCACTTTCTCCTGTTTTGCGAAAGCAAAGAGAGATATTATGGAAAGGAAGCCGAAAATGATTGACTTGATGATGTATGATTTCTTCATAGCTGATTAATTGAGAATGAATTTTAGCGTTAATTTTGACTCTCCGTTTGTTGCGACGGCGATGTAGGCTCCAGTGGGGAGCTGTTCAAGCGACAGATGCTGACCGGCACACATCCTTGATGTCGCGATCAGAGTTCCTTTCAGACTGAATATTCCTATTTCGTAGGGCAACTCGGAAGCTGATTCTAACAGGATTGATTTTTCGTCGGCATGAAACAGAAGTCTTGAATTTTCATCAATACCGATCTCTTCGATTCCGGCTGAGCCTGTAGGGACTGCATCGCCTATCTCGATACGGTTGAAAAGAGAGTACAACAGCCTTACATCCTGAGCGCCGCTGTTCTTTGAGGAACTGACAGTCATTCCATCACTGTCAAAAGTAATCCGGTTAAGCTTCGCAAGATCGATTCTCTGTTCGGTATCAGAGCGGCCAGTAAAAATCAGACACGGAACCTCATCCTGAGCCGTTGCATAGCAATAGCCACCGAGCAGTGATCCTGTAAGCCATCCCAACGCGATAATGCGGTTTAATTTCATCGGGTTTTGGAGTATAACTCCCCGTAGACTCTCCAAAACAGGGAACAACAAAAAATAAAAGAGCGTGAGAGCCGTACCTATTGCTCGTTCCACTCGTTGAGGCCTTCGCATTGCCCAGATTCGTTGAACGAGCAAACATGCAGAAGCCTCACGCAGAATATGCTATATACCCACATCCAACGCTCACGCGCCGGATGCAGACAGAATATACATATCCACATTGACATCTACTGTTTGCTTCATTCTTGACGAATCTTGAAGTTTGCGAAGTTTCAACGAGTCAAGAAAGAGCGCAGTAAACGCGTCTTATTACAATATGTCTGCATCCCACCCTCTAAGTCCCTGACCGGGCCTCTGCAAAGCGGTATGCTGTGCAAATTTAAAGAAAAAACTTTTATTTCACAATATCGGGTCAAAAAAGCTAAAAAAGGGAATATCATCTTGCAAGAAGCAAACAACAGTTAAATCAGCGAATGTTTACTCAACCGTAAAAAAATATTCGTATTTTTGCTTTATGGAGTGCATTTTTCGTGAAATAAGGAAATTTTCGGCGATCTCAGACGAAACCGAGGAGCTGCTGGCATCAAAACTCACGCCCTGCAGTTTCGCCAAGCGGCAACGGTTGGTAACCGAGGGGAAGATGGCGGGTGCCGCATTTTTTATCGAGCGCGGCATGACGCGGTCATTCTGGCTCGTGGACGGCGAGGAGATCACCACATCGTTCTCTACCGAGGGCGCCATAGTGTTCAGCATGGATGAGATCTACTACTCGCGGCCGAGCGAGGAGTTCGTTGAGGCGATCGAGGAGATTGAGGCATACCGCATAAGTTCGGCCGACCTAAGAAGTCTCGTAAGCAACAATCTGGAACTCGCAAGATGGTGGAGTGCGATTCATCAGCATGAGTACCGCCGGCTGCACCAGTCACACAAGGAACGCCTCACCCTTACTGCCCGTGAACGCTATGAAGCGTTCATGCGTCAGTTTCCACAGGTGTGCCGCCGTGCGCAGCGGGGACATATCGCATCCTATCTCGGAATTTCGCCTTCAACACTCAGCCGGATAAGCGGAATTTGACCCAGGTCAATTTTTTTTCGCTACCAATCGGCTATCTTTGCCGGCAAAACGAAAAAATATGGCACATACTGAATCTTTAAACTCAAAGCCGCGCTACGAACTTCTCGACGGACTTCGCGGCGTAGCTGCTCTAATTGTGATCTTCTATCATATAGGTGAATGTTTCGCCACCTCTCCCCAGACACAGGTAATCAACCACGGCTATCTCGCGGTGGATTTCTTTTTCGTTCTGTCGGGCTTCGTGATCGGGTATGCTTACGACGGCCGGTGGAAACGGGGCTTGACGACGGGGAATTTCCTGCTTCGCCGACTTGTGCGCCTCCAGCCGATGGTGATTATAGGAGTGACGCTCGGAGTGATAGCATTTATCATTCAGGGATGTGAACATTGGGACGGCACCTCGGTAAGCACAACGGCCGTTATCCTGTCATTTCTGCTCGGACTCTTCATGTTGCCGTCTCTTCCCGGAACCACTCCCGAGGTTAGAGGAAACGGCGAGATGTTCCCGCTCAACGGGCCATCGTGGTCGCTCTTCTTCGAATATATCGGCAGTATAATGTATGCGATATTCCTTCACCGGTTATCGAAGCGCGCATTGACGATCTTCACTATTATATCGGGTATAGCACTCGCGGCAATCGCCATCGGAAACGGCTCGGGATATTATCACCTCGGCGTGGGATGGACGGCGGCCGACGGCGGATTCTGGATGGGACTCGTGAGAATGACGTTCTCTTTCTCGGTCGGCCTTCTGATGTCGCGCGACTTCAAACCGATACGGATCCGCGGCGCATTCTGGATATGCTCGGGACTGATAGCGCTGATCCTTTCGATACCCTACGTCGGCGGGACCTCATTCCCGATTGCCAACGGTATATACGACGCAGTATGCACACTGCTGCTGTTCCCGACGATAGTCTACATCGGCGCATCGGGCCGCACAACCGATCAACATTCTCAGCACACATGCGAGTTCCTGGGTGCAATATCCTATCCGGTCTACATTATCCATTATCCGTTCATGTACATGATGTACGCATGGGCATGGAAAAACGATCTCGGTTTTAAGGAAGTATGGCCGGTGGCAGCCGCAATCGTCGTAACAGTGATACTCCTTTCGTGGCTGTTCCTCAAATATTACGACGAACCGGTCAGACGCCTGCTGTCAAAAAAATTCTTCGGCTGATCAGGCGTTCTGCAACGGAGTCATGTGGTAACCGAGTGCATTCAGTTCCATTGCCATGCCGGCCAGATAAAGCTGATGCAGAGCGGCGATATAGCATCCGAGAGCGGCTTCGGTTCCAGGCTCAACCTGTTCATGGCTCAGAAGATTGTAAACGCGTGAGGCCGATTCGGCTACCAGTTCAGTGATCTTCTCGGCAGCTTCGCCCGCATAACCGAGCAAACCTTCAACGACCGCTTCATCCATATTGTCGTAACCTTTACGGTCGCGTAGTTCCTCATAGAAATCTTTCCGTGAGGAATTTTTCTCCCAATCGGTATCCCAGTAGAATGCCATCGCCATTCCGATAAACATCATCCATCCGAGCGAAACAACTGGATATTGCTGGAACTCACGCGCGCCATCGGGCATGTAAGCGCGGGCTATCTCGCTCCATTTCTCCTCAACGTCGGGACATTCCGGAACATGCTTGTCGAGAGCCTCCTTTTTCTGAAGAAAACCCACAAGGTTATCACGCACTTTCTCTTCGAATTTCTCTACCAGTTCTTTATTGCTGTTTTTATCCATTGTTCAATGTTTTTATTTAAATAACGTTACAAAATACGGTATGGTTTAAAAACTCAGGCGGCCCCGGTTATGCGGAGCCGCCTGAGTTTTTTATCTCGATTACCGGATAATATCAAATTACTCGCTCACGATAGGTGATATCCACCGGACATTCTCCGAAGCCTGTGTATTTCACCAGCTCGGTGAACTTGCCGGAAGCATCGACATCATAGAAACGGATAATTCCGCTGTCGACGCCACCCGTGCTTGAACCAACTACGAGCTGGAACTGTTTAGCTAAGAATTCCTGAGTCTGATAGATGAGACGCGAAAGAGCAAACGCTCGGTAAAGTGGGAATTTCACCATTGTGGTTTGTTCACCATCGAGAGTTACAACATCGGTTACTTGCTGGCTGACATAGTTGTAGCAGTAGAATTTGTTGTCGCGGCAATAGCAGACGAACGGATACTGGGAGTGGAACGCGTAATCGGTCGCATGATGGAAATTATCGTCGGCGATATTGGTATAGAGTGCTTCCTGCTGGAATTTGGTACCGCACTGGATGCCGTAGATGTGGCGTTTACCGGCATTATCCTGAAGAACGGTGTAGACTACACCGTCGGAGAAGCGGGTACCTTCCATGTGAACGAAATCCATACCCGTCTTATAGCTGAACTTCTCAGGACCCGATTCCGAATCGTGAACAAGCGGGTGAAGAATCTCACTGTCGCCATAAGAGTTAGTGAACACAAAGCCCACGAAGCGCTTGTTGGTTGTGTCATAGAACAGCGCACGGTCGGAATTTCCGGGACGTACCTCACTTGAAGCGCACACGGGAGCCACCTTGAATGTCGGAGCATTTTGTGGTGTATCGGTATTCATCGGGAACTCAAAACAGGTATTACCTACCCATTGATATATACCGTAAGCATTACCTTCACTACTTATACAAACCTGAGAGTAGTGGCCGTAATCGGTAAAATTGACAGGATACCACCACACGATTTCACCCGGGATATTGGGCGTAGCGAATTTTATATTTTTAATATTATATGAATCATCTGTCTGAAGCGTACCCCCGTTGAGAAGCCATGTTCCGTTACCGCCTGAAAGCCAAATCTGAGATCCGGTATTCATTTTGGTCTCGTTTACATAGATCTGACGCAAATCGCGCATATCGGGAGTTTTTTCCTGACGGATATCGGGATACACGATCTCCTCACTCTTAGCATTGCGGAAAATCATATCCACGCGTCCTCTTTTATCAGCCCCGCTATTGGAAATAACGATCCATCCGTCGGTTGTAGAACTTATGATCTTCACTACAGTAGTATAACTGTGGAGAACATTGGTCTTGAGATTCTTCACAGTGTACCACGCGGTAAAGCTTCCCGGAGCGAACGATGCCCTGATGTTTATAGCCTTAGTTTTAAGCGAGTCGATGTCGTACCAACTTTGTACCACTCCATTTTCATCGGTATATGGATACATCAGTCGGCAACCAAACTCATAGTCACTATTGTCATCGGTGATCTCCCCGCATAGATTGGAGGTTACAACAGGATCAAACTCAATGAATTCCCCACCTTCCATACAGGCGATATTTTCGGGAAATTCCACGGTGATAACTTCTTCCTCGGTATAATCATAATGACCTTTATCCTCGTAGCAACCGGTAAGAGCCGGAACAGCGAAAAGCGACAGAAGTATTGATAATTTTATATGTGATTTCATCTTCTCTTTCATTAATTAACATCAGTTACGTTATATGCCGAATAATCAACGCGGAAATCGGAAGCGAGCTGCATATACGAGCCGTCATCGTCAAGGACAGGGGTTCCGCTATCAGCCATTTCCTGAAGGTAGCGCTGGAACTCGATGGTACAGTAACGCATTCGTCCGCCACCGATCTTGGATCCTTCCTCAAAGTTGGCGGCTTTTCTCCAGTCATCGGAGTTGAGATTAAACATTCGGTTCAGCTCAAAATATTTATTCACGCTATAAGGTCCGAAAAAGTCGTCGCGCCAAGCTTTCGGGCGTGTATATATCTCGGAATAGGTTATTTTCCATGAGGTGGATTTAAGTGTGTCGGACTCCACATACTAGTTCGGATTCTTACGATATTCCTTGAACGGAATGATAAAATGCTCATTCGGTTGGAGAGTAAGATAAATTTCAAGTGTATTCTGGCGACAATGTTCATTACGCTTGAGAACAACTTGAACCCTATCGGTTGCCTGTCCTGCTTTAATACAGAAGTCATTTTTGCTCAAATCGAAGTCAACGCCCTCGATAGCCGTACTTTTTTCTTTGTCAACCGTGATGATGTAGGGACGATCGTAATCCTTAAGTTCACCCATGATGCGCACGGTGAACGACGAAGTATATTCCATCCATGAGCCGAAATCGGCAAACGAGAACGGGCTACTCTCATTACGGTAATCAAGAACGTTATAATACAAATCGTAATGACCGATTTCCTGGATATATATACCGGCCTCAACACCATGATAAAGCTCAAGATCATCATGAGAACATGATGCTGCCGCGATACCTAATGCAAGCGCAGCGGTTGCAGGTGCAAACAAGTTATTTATCTTCATTTCAAATCTGTTTTAATCGGATTAATAATTCTCGCTCACCGGTATCGGCGGGAAATAACGTACTTCAGGGAGAGGTTTCGACATCAGAGCGCTCACATGCGTACCCGAGCCGTCAAACGGTGAATGCTGGAACATTTCGATACCGTCACCGAGACCGAATCCTTCCATATTTCTCTTGTGGTTGAAGAAAATCTGTCCTTCGCCGCGGAATTCACGAACATATTCGTAGCGGACTTCCTTTGCTATATCGGCAGCCGAAGAACTTGCAACCATTTTGGTTTCTCCTCGTTTCTGACGGAATATATTCATATACTCGAGTGCAGTGGCGGCATCACCGAGTTTTGCGGCCGATTCAGCGACGATTAGATAAGCCTCGCTCTTGCGGAGAAGTCCGTAATAAGTTGCGTAGAACTCAGGATTTTCATCATCGAGCGGAGTAAAACCTTTGTATTTCACAAATTCCATATCGCTGTTTATACCTGTCGAAGTAGCCCACTGCACCTGACGGCGATAGTCACCGGCATTGGTGTAAAGAGCGGCCGTGCGTCCTGAGGCAGGCTGTAAAACGACATCTATATCAAGCGAACCGGCGAAAAGCGTCTTGTAGATACTCTGAATATCGCTGCGGTAGTAACCGAAGAAACATTCAGTGGAGAATATTCGGTCGGGGTTGGTATTGTTGGCCAGCACACGCGACGGATTCACCCATTCGAAAAGCTCGCTCATCAGCGGGTCATCGACTATCGCACGAGCCTCGGCAAGAGCGTTCTTATAATCGTTCATCCACATGTAGGCACGCGCTTTCAGCAGCGAAACGGCATAATAGTTGAGACGGAGATTCCTGTAACGCATCCAGTTACCGTTTATATCCTCGATGTCGGCCGGAGTGTTGAGAACGCCGCCGTCGAAAATAGGATCGAGTTCCTTGAGAATATCCTGGGCAACGGTGAGATCAGGAAGGATATGATTGATTATTATGGAATCGGCCGACAGGCGGTCGCGCTTGATAATCTTAGGCTCACCTGCAAACGGCACGGCGAGTCCCGAGCCGTTGACCGAAGCTTTCTCGCTATATGACGGGCCGAACAGACGGGTAAGATCAAGGTGGAGATAGGCGCGCATGGCAAGCATTTCGGCTTTTATAAGTTCATGTTCGTCAGGGAGAAGAACGTCGGGGTACTGTTCAAGCGCGTTAAGAACAACATTGATGTTAAGGATGTTGCTGTAGGCGGCGGTCCATATTCCGTTGAGAACACCTACAGGACCGTTGCTCGAATAAGAAGCGGTGAGCAGCTCGAGCATTCCCTGATTCTTTTCCGAGATCTTATAACAGTTGGCCATAACGTCGATAGGGCCGTAACTGAGATTATAGCCGTAAAGACTCGAATAGGTCAACGCCGTATAAGCGCCGTTGGCTGCGGTGCGGAATCCCGATACAGTTGAGAACTGCTGATCGTAGGTTTGCTTATCTTTAGGAGTGTAGTTAAGCCAGTCGTTACATCCGGTAGTCATGACTCCGGCAAGCGTCACGGCGGCAGAGGTTATGATTGATTTATATAATTTCATGACATCGAATTTTTAGAAAGTGAATGAAAGCGCAAAGGTGAAGCTGCGGGCAAACGGGTAGGCAGTTCCTCGTTCCTGCTTGATTGTCGAGATCCAGAAGAGGTCATTGATGTAGAACGACAACCTGAGTGCTTCAAGACGCATAAGTTTCGCGTACTCGTAGAAATCGTAGCTCACGTTGACCGATTGAAGCGCGAACACATTGTTACGCTGCACGAAACGCGACGACATCGGAGTCGACGACAGGAGCGAGATGTTCTTGAACTGGGTGTGATCGCCCGGTTTCTGCCAGCGGTCATAGAGTGCGCGGCGGTCCTGATTGTAGACCAGCTGTGATCCGGATATATTCTCCACTTTACTGAAGAGAGCCGAGTTGAAAGCTTTTCCACCCCATTTGTAACTGAAGTTGGCGCTTACCGAAAGTCCCTTGTAGTTGAGCGACGTTCCGAGAACACCTTCGATCTTGGAACGCGAATTACCAACGATCACTTCATCATCGGGATTATAATCATAGACATGGGTTCCGTCTTTCTTTATAAAGACTTCGCGTCCGGTTGCGGGGTCGATACCGGCCGAAGGAACGGCCCAGATCGCATCGGGATCGGCACCGTCGTAGTAACGTTTGGTGCTGTTGTTCTTAGCAACCTTGTTAAGGTCATCGAGAACACCGTTCAGTTTGTCGAGTTTCACTTTACCGTGACGCAGCGTTCCGCGCACGCTCCATGTCAGACGTTCGCTGAGATTACGAAGTATATAATACTGAACGGTTGCAAGCACACCGCTCGAACGCTGCAGACCCATATTGGTGTACCACGACGATGTGATACCTGTCGATGACGGAACCGAAATACCGATAAGCAACGGATCGGTTGTCTTGTTATAGTAATCGAGTTCGAGGTTCCAGCGCTCGGTTCTGAAGTCGATACCGATATTTCGGTCGATGGTCGTCTGCCATCTGAGGTCGGGGTTACCGAAGTTGCTGATCGCCGAACTGTTTCCGAAATAGTTGAAGCTGCTGTAAAGGAATCGATAGGTTATAAGCGACATAGCCGAACTGAAGTCCTGGTTACCGGGATTACCGACTGATCCGCGGATCTTGAGCATGGCCACGTTGGGGAATATGTTGCGGAAGAACTGTTCGTTCATGATGTTCCATCCGAGACCCACCGACCAGGTGTTGATGTAGCGTCGGGTCGAACCGAACACCGATGATCCGTTGAGCGTGTAGTTCAAGTCAACAAGATACTTGTTGTCGAAAGCGTAGTTCAGCGTTCCGAGCATACTGAGCGAACGGCTAACGGTTTCATAATAGGATGGTTTTCCACCTTCGGGATAACCGTTGGAGAACGACGGGTAGGTAAAGTTGCCTTCGGGGAAACCAACAACAGAATAGCCCTGGCTTAGCGTGCGGCTCTCGGCGAGCTTGGCATCGATGGCGAAGTTGATACGGTTCTTGCCGAACACATCGCCATAGATAGCGGTGATTGATCCGTCGTAACGGTTGTTCTTGGTGCTTGATGAAGCGAAAGATCCCTTAAGCGTAGAATCATAATTGGCATAACGGGTATCCTGCGGAGAAATGAAGCTCTCGCCCTCGTTACGTGTATGTGTAATACCGAATTTACCCCTGATCCTGATCTGGTGGACAGGATTGTATTCAGCTACAAAGTAGTTCGACATCACAAGGCTTGAGCCGGTGCTGCGACTGTTGAGCGATGCATTGTAGAGCGGATTTGACGCTTTAGCGAAGTCGCTGTTTTCGAGCCAGGGAGTTATTCGGCCGTTCTCATCGGTTTTCTTGTAATAAGGATTGGCGTTGGCATAAGCGCTGTAGGCCACCACCGGATCCTGGGTAGATGTGTAGGAGATACTGCTCTTGTTGGAGAACTGCAGCTTGTCGAGACGATAGGTAAGGTCCACGTTACCGCCGTAGGTCTCGCGCTTGGAGTCCTTCATCACACCGGTTGTTCCGGCGTAGTTGCCGCCGATACCGAACATGAATCCGCCGGCTCCACCGTCGACATACACATTATGGCGCTGCACATAACCGGTTCGCAGGGGAACGCTGAGCCAATAGGTGTCGACTCCGCTTTCAATACGCGAAAGGACCTTGTTGTAAGCCTCGGATTTCTTGATTTCGTCAAGAGTACCCTGAGGATTATAACGTCCTGCCAGACGCTCGAACTCGAGTTTCTCGCGGGCATCCATAAGGTTATAGGAGGTGAGATCGGGTGCGGTGACGGCGAGCGATCCATTGTAACCGAAACGGAGTTTACCGATTTTCGGTTTAACTGTTTCAACGACCACAACACCGTTGGCAGCTTTTGAACCATAGATAGCTGTAGAAGCGGCGTCCTTAAGGATTGTCATCGACTCGATTCGGTTGATATCCATATTATAGACTGCCTCGAGTGTCGATTCAAAACCATCGACAATGAAAAGAGGCTGATTAGGGTCATTGACAGCTTCATCGCGCTGTCCGAGCATAGAAGATTTACCACGGATGTTGATATCGGGCAAATGGTTAGGGTCGGAACCCATTAGATCGTTGGTAAGCACATCGAAAGCCGGATCGAGTGCGGCGAGCGATGCGATAGGGTTCTGCACACCCACGAGTTTCAGCTCATCGGCCGTAAATGTTGAAGCAGCACCCGTAAATGAGTTTTTGTCTTTGGTTACGATACCGGTAACAACCACCTCTTTTATAGTTTCGGCATCATCTTTAAGCACAATCTTAAGAGGTTTCCCGGGAGTTCCCTTCACCTCCTCGGGGGTTTTACCGATGTAATTGATCACCAGAATAGAGTTGGCTGCTCCCGGAATAGAGAAAGCGCCATTGATATCGGCAACTGTCGTCGCTTTAGTTTTGGGAATCCTGATAGTTGCGCCGGCCAACGGTTCTCCTTCGGAATCATACACAAAACCTGTGATATTGGAGCGACTCGTGACTGTAGATGCGGTCTTCGCGGGCGACTTTCGTTGCTGGGCCATCGCGGCCTGTGGAACCGAAGCTATCAGTATCGCCAGAATGAATAACAAGCCATTCTTTTTCATAAAATCGATTGGTTTATTTATATAAATGAATTTTCTAATCAGGTTAGAGAATTATCAACTGATCGTTTTTGGAATTAGATAAGGAAAGATCGAAAAGGGAAAACAATGGACCCCCGTTGGGATCAACAGGCGTCCATTGTTAATATTTATAGCGTTAAAGCCAATTTACTTGATAAGTACTTTCTGTACGTTTTTGCCCTGACGACGGATGTAGAGACCGGCAGTCGGGTTTTCA
>CAZHHF010000034.1:0-13819 GCA_964531905.1 uncultured Bacteroides sp. | reverse complement strand
CGGCATTTGTTATACGGGTAAATTTAGCCTTGTGAAGAGCGTCAATATCGGGAGCGCCACAATATCCCATTCCTGAACGGAGGCCGCCGAGCATCTGATAAACTACTTCGTAGAGCGAGCCTTTGTAAGGAACGCGTGCTGCGATACCTTCGGGAACGAGCTTACGGGTATCGGTTTCATTAGCCTGGAAATAGCGGTCTTTCGAGCCTTTTTCCATTGCCTCGAGTGATCCCATGCCTCGGTATGCTTTGTATTTACGTCCGTTATAAATGATAGTGTCTCCGGGCGATTCTTCAACACCGGCAAGCATTCCGCCGAGCATAACTGAATATCCTCCTGCTGCAAGTGCTTTAACGATGTCACCTGAATATCTGATACCTCCATCGGCGATAAGTGGCACTCCTGTTCCTTCAAGTGCTTTTGCAACGTCGTAGACAGCGGTAAGCTGCGGAACTCCTACTCCAGCGATAACTCGAGTAGTACATATTGATCCGGGACCGATACCTACTTTTACACCGTCGGCTCCGTTTTCTACAAGGAAGCGTGCAGCCTCACCTGTCGCGATATTACCTACAACAACGTCGATCGACGGATATTTCTCTTTGATTGCACGGAGAACTCCGATTACACCGCGCGAGTGGCCGTGAGCAGTGTCAATAACAAGCGCATCAACACCGGCAGCTACGAGTGCGTCAACACGTTTCATGCTGTCGTTGGTAACACCAACACCGGCAGCAACGCGGAGGCGTCCGAGTGCATCTTTGCAGGCATTAGGTTTGTCTTTTGCTTTAGTTATATCCTTATAGGTTACGAGACCGACCAGACGTCCATCGGAGTCAACCACGGGGAGTTTTTCAATTTTATGTTCCTGCAGAATTTTAGCTGCTTCTTCAAGATTTGTTGACTGAGTTGTTGTAACGAGATTTTCGGTTGTCATTACATCATCAATCTGGCGCTGCATATTGCTCTCGAAACGAAGGTCGCGGTTGGTTACGATACCAACAAGACGTTTGTCGTCGTCAACAACAGGAATACCGCCGATGTGGTATTCTTCCATCATTTTCAAGGCGTCGGCCACGGTTGATCCACGTTTAATGGTTACGGGGTCGTAAATCATACCGTTCTCGGCACGTTTCACGGCATGTACCTGACGAGCCTGCTCCTCGATCGACATGTTTTTGTGGATAACGCCGATACCTCCCTCACGGGCGATGGCAATGGCGAGCTGCTGTTCGGTAACAGTATCCATTGCTGCCGATACGATAGGAATGTTAAGGGTGATGTTGCGTGAAAACTTGGTCTGCAGTTTGACTTGCGACGGCAGGACCTCTGAATAGGCCGGAATCAGGAGGACATCATCGAATGTGAGTCCATCCATTTTAACTCTATCTGCAATAAACGACATAAGTAAAAATTTATCCTTAGTTTTTTTATTGCATGCAAAGATAACAAGAATATGCGATACTTCAAAAAAATAATCGCATAGATACGTTAAAAAATTGCATGCGCTGATAATTTTTAAGTATACTGACGTGGAGTTACATAATGGCTATGATGTAATGAACTGACCAACTATTCACGAAAAGCGGACAGAATCACCTACTTTAAAATCAGTAACTTTGTTCAGATTTTCAAAACTATATACCATTACACGTTGTTATTTAATAAAACGTGATCCCGACGCATACTCGGTGTCATATTGAACTTTAACGTTATCAACTGTTTATAAGTGAAAACACTATAACCTTATGCTGAGAAAACTAACATTCTACGTTGCGGCGATCCTTTGGTCGGTTCCCGCTTTCGCCCAGCAGGAGTTACCCGATCATGGTGTACTCACGCTTGAGCAATGCCGTCAGCTCGCGCTGAACAATAACAAGCAGATGAGAATCCAGGCAGAAAAAGTAAGAGCTGCCGGATATCAGAAAAAGGAGGCATTTGCAGCTTATCTTCCTGCCATTGATTTCGCCGGTGGATATGCCTACAATCAGAAAAATCTGTCGCTGTTCGATTCCGATCAGTTGCTTCCGACAAAATCGTTTGACATGAAAACCGGTAAGTATGAGTTTAATCTCGTTACCAACCCTGAAACAGGAGCGCCTATTAAAGGTCCCGATGGTCAGTATGTCCCATCTACAGTTGCCCTTATACCGAAGAAGTCTATGGAATTTGATATCCATAATGTTTTCTTCGGTGCCGTCACGCTTACACAGCCAGTTTATATGGGTGGTAAGATCGTTGCGATGAACAAACTTACTGGATTCGCCGAAGAACTGGCCCGCACAATGAAGGATAATCAGGCACAGGATATAATCTATGCAGTCGATGGCGCCTATTGGGAAGTGGTTTCGTTGATGGCGAAGCAGAAACTTGCTCAAAGTTATGTTAATCTTCTCGATTCTCTTGATCATAATGTAGGCCTGATGGTTGAACAGGGTGTAGCTACCCGTAGCGATAAACTCAGCGTTGACGTAAAACTCAATCAGGCACAGGTCGATCTTGTCAAGGTAAACAACGGTGTTTCGCTTTGCAAAATGGCACTCGCGCAACTTTGCGGACTCCCGATAAGCGATCAATATGAAATTGCCGAGGATCTGACGCAGGTATATCCCGAGCAGGAGATTGCGAATTCTTACAATATGAACGATGTGTATGCCCGCCGTAATGATGTGAAAGCACTTGAGCTTGGAGTGAAAATCGCCGGACAACAGAAAAATGTTGCAATGTCATCGATGCTTCCTAATGTAGCTCTCGTGGGGTCATATTCGTTCTCTAACCCGAATATGTATAATGGGTTTAAGACGAATTTTGCCGGTGCATTCTCTGTTGGTGTCGCAGTCTCAATTCCTATATGGCATTGGGGTGGCAACTATAACAAATACCGTGCAGCTCGTTCCGAGCAGACGATTATGCGTCTCGAACTGGAAGATGCGAAAGAGAAAATAGAACTTCAGGTAACCCAAGCCTCTTTCAAGGCTCAGGAAGCATTGAAGACCTATAATATGACTGTGACAAATCTTGAGAAAGCTAATGAGAATCTGCGCACGGCGCAACTCGGATTCCGTGAAGGTGTTCTCACAACTGATAATGTAATGGAAGCGCAAACCGCTTGGCTTAAGGCCAACAGTGAGAAGATCGACGCATCGATCGATGTTCATCTGTGCGACGTCTATCTGTCGAAAGTCCTTGGAACTCTTAAATAATTAATCAAACCTGTAACACGAATTTAAAACATATAAATAATACACCATATTATGGCTGACACAACAAAAACATCCAGTGAAAAAGGAAAACAGAACTCACTGTTTATAGCTCTGTCGTTAGTGATTGTCGGTTTAATCGCAGTTGCGATTATCGGATTCTTGTTTCTTACTCCTCCTGCCGAGATAGTCGAAGGGCAGGCCGAGGCTACAACCGTAAAAGTATCGGGTAAACTACCGGGACGAGTTCTCGAATTCTATGTAGCTGAAGGTGATAATGTTCACAAAGGCGATACACTTGTCCACATTCATTCGTCGCTTGCCGAAGCGAAATTGATGCAGGCTGAAGCTATGGAAGTAGCTGCCGGAGCGCAGAATAAGAAAATCGATACAGGAACCCGTTCTGAGATCGTTCAGGGTGCCTATGACTTGTGGCAACAAGCTATCGCAGCCAAAACAATAGCTAAAAAAACTTATGACCGCCTTGAAAAATTATACTCCGAAGGCGTTGTAAGTGAACAGAAACGAGATGAGGCTCAGGCTGCTTATCAGGCTGCTGTCGCCGGTGAAAGTGCGGCCCGCAGCCAGTACGATCTGGCAAAAGCAGGAGCGCAGTCCGAAGATAAAACATCGGCAGCCGCAATGGTGACTGTGGCAAAAGGTGGAGTGGCCGAGGTTGAGGCACTTCTTGAAGATCAATATCTTACTGCACCATGTGACGGACAGATCGAATCGATTTATCCGCAGGTCGGTGAACTCGTCGCTCTTGGTGCGCCCATTATGAGTGTGCTTCGTCTCGATGATAAATGGGTGACATTTAATGTGCGTGAAGAATATCTTCAGGATCTTACTATGGGTAAGGAAATTGAAATCATGATACCCGCACTCGGCGAGAAAACGACAAAAGCAAAGATCTATTACATCAATGATCTTGGAACCTATGCTACATGGAGAGCTACGAAATCGACCGGTCAATGGGATAGCCGTACTTTCCAGATCAAAGCTCATCCGGTAGAAGATTTACCTGACCTTCGTCCAGGAATGTCGATAATCTATCGTTTGAAAGAGTAATTCCATTTGTCTAACCTTAATAATAAGCTTTCAAAATGCGTCCTACCGGATTAATCAGCACTATGACACGCGAGCTTCGGCTACTTGCCGGGCGTAGGGTTTTCCTCTACGCTATGATTCTCGTGCCTGTGGCGATAGCCCTGTTCTTCTTGTCGCTTATGTCCGAGGGACTCCCTCTGAAAGTCCCTACCGCTGTTGTCGATCTCGATAATACAACTTTGTCGCGTAATGTTGTAAGGAGCCTTAATTCACAGGAGCTTACAGATATAGAAATGCATCTCGGAAGTTACCACGAAGCAATAGAACGCGTAAGAGCCGGAGAGATTTTCGGATTTTTTTATATCCCCCGTAATTTCGAACAAGATGCAATCGCAGGTAACTCGCCGACTATAACCTACTATTCCAACATGACCTACTATGTTCCTGGAACACTTGCATTCAAAGGGTTCAAGACAATGGCTGTAGGAACTTCTGGCGCTATTGCCGAGACTAAGATCGTAGACTTCGGTGTCAGTGAACAACTTGCCGGTGTGATGCTTCAGCCGGTTGTTATAGACATTCATCCGCTGAATAATCCGTGGACCAACTATTCGATATATCTGAGCAATTCATTCGTTCCGGCAGCGCTTGAACTGATGATATTCCTTGTTACGGTATTCTCGATATGTCAGGAGATAAAGCAGAAAACATCGCAACAATGGCTCGCGCAAGCCAACGGCTCTATAGTGACTGCTCTCGTTGGTAAACTGTTGCCACAGACGGTGATATTCACGATTGTCGGACTCTTTATCGACGCGCTTTTCTTCAAATTCAACCATTTCCCAATGAATGGGTCATGGTGGGGAATGATAGTAGCTATGGTCCTTTTCGTGATCGCATGTCAGTCATTCGCTCTGTTTATAACATGTTGTCTGCCCAATTTGCGTCTGGCATTAAGTCTCTGTTCGCTTACAGGTATACTCGCGTTCTCGATAGCCGGTTTCTCGTTTCCTGTCGATCAGATGTATGGGGCAGTAGGGATCTTCAGTTACATTCTTCCCGTCAGATATTACTTTTTAATATATATAGATCAGGCTCTCAACGGTATTGCGATGTTCTATTCTCGATGGTATTTCATCGCGCTGCTGATATTCCCGCTTGCGACAATTCCGGTTATACCGAATCTGAAGCGTTTTGTTGCCCGTCCGGTCTACATCCCCTAAATTCATCAGAATTATGAAAGGAATTATAAATAACATAACTCGTTGGTTCCGTCAGCTGGCAGCAGTGTGGACGCGGGAATTCCGTCTTGTATTCGGCGACATAGGTATTATCCTTTTTTTCATAGGCCTTCCGCTGTTCTATCCTATAGTGTATACTCTGATTTATAATCCTGAAGTACCACATGATATACACGTGGCGGTAGTCGATAACTGCCGCACATCACAGAGTAGGGAACTCGTGCGTCACATCGATGCGACATCGGCTATCGAAATTGTTGGATATGCATCTTCAATGACCGAGGCTAAAAAATGGATGGCTGAGAAGAAATGCTATGGAGTTCTGGAGATACCTCATGACTATTCCCATCGTTTAGGTCGTGCCGAGCAGGCTGTTGTACCTTTCTATAGCGACATGAGTCTACTGCTCCGATACCGTTCGTTTATCAGCGCACTGACCGATGTTCAGCTTGCGACAGGAGCTGAAATACGTGCCGAGACTCTTTCATCGGCCGGACTCGCATCGGCCGGACAGTCAAGTTCTCCGGTAAACAATGAAGCTTTCTTCCTCGGAGATACTGAACAGGGATTCGCTTCATTTATTATCCCCGGTATCGTGATACTTATTCTTCAACAGAGTATGATACTTGGAATCGCGATGCTCGCAGGAACTTCAGCCGACCGGCGTCGTAAGAACGGAGGTATTGATCCACTTCAGGTCGATGCATCACCTTCGGCAACGGTTATCGGAAAGATGCTCTGTTATCTTGTGATCTACATCCCCATGACAATATATGTGATGCATTATATACCCATGATGTTCTCATTGCCGCATATCGGTAATCCGGTCGATTATCTGTTGTTTATCGTTCCGATGCTTATAGCTTCCGCGTTCCTCGGAATGTTGATGCAACTTATAGTGAAAGAGCGTGAGATGTCTCTTGTCGTGGTTGTGTTTACTTCCATTGTATTCCTGTTCCTGAGCGGATTAACATGGCCGAGATATGCCATGAGCCAGTTCTGGTACTGGGTCGGCAACTGCATACCTGCGGTTTGGGGCCTCGAAGGTTTTATCCGTATCAATTCCAATGGAGCCACATTGGCTGAGAACGCCACACCTTATATGGCAATGTGGATTCTCGCAGCGGTTTATTTCTTCTTTGCATACCTGATTGCACGTTATCGCCGTAAAAAGGATCTGGCTCTGAATAAGTAAACTATAACTGTAATAAATAGAGGGGCTGTGTCAAAATTAAATATTTTGATTCAGTCCCTTTAAGTTTTTTAGGATGGTTCAGATGCAAGGCGCTTAGGATGAGACTGAAAGGAGCATACATGTAGTGTGTGACTGAAGTCGAGTCCCGATAGCAACGCCATAGATGGCTTATTATGACACACCGTCATTATAGTCGGTAGCTATGAATCTTTCATGATAGAAATATGAGGGCTGGTGTATAAAAAGCGCGTGAAAATTGGCCGTTCAGCAATAAATTCCTATTTTTGAACTGATTTTTACCGCTGCATGGATTTAGGTCGATGTAGTGAAAAATTCTATGGTATGACTGACGATATGATTTTCTGGTCGAATGTGGTTGGCTATGCTGCAAGTGTGGCTATGGTATGCGGTTATCTGCCTCAGGCTTGGTACACGATCCGCACACGTGACACCGACTCTATCGCACTGCCAACATTCCTTCTTATGGGACTTGGAGCCATCTTGTTTGCTGTTCAGGGGATAATGCTCGGAAATGTCCCGCTTGTAGTGACGAACCTTATAACGGCAACATCGAGTGCCATTGTGTTTGCAATCAAAATTTACAACGATTTTTTTAAGAAATAAAGAATAACGATGAATTCCGAAGTTGAACGCATTTTTGCTCTTCGTGATGAGCTTAACCGACATAATCATAGTTATTACGTTCTTAACGCGCCTACAATCTCCGATCGGGATTTCGATATTCTCATGAAGGAGCTGCAGGATCTTGAGCGGCTCCATCCCGAGGTAGACGACCCTTTGTCGCCTACGCGTCGTGTGGGGAGCGATCTTACCCACGGATTCAATCAGATCGCTCACGTCTATCCGATGCTTTCGCTCGGTAACACTTATTCGATAGGCGAAGTAGACGATTTTGTCAAGCGCGCTCGTGAGTTTCTTTCAGGACAGGAGGTTACCATTGTTGGTGAAATGAAGTTCGATGGAACTTCCATCTCACTGACTTATGAGAACGGCCGTCTTATCAGGGCTGTTACCCGAGGTGATGGAGAAAAGGGCGATGACGTGACTGAGAATGTAAAAACAATCCGAAGTATTCCATTGGTGCTTAATGGAGAAGGATTTCCCGATTCGTTTGAGATAAGGGGTGAGATCGTTCTGCCGTGGAAAGCTTTTGAGCGATTGAACAAAGAGCGTGAGTTCAATGAAGAGCCGTTATTCGCTAATCCGAGAAATGCGGCTTCGGGAACTCTAAAGATGCAGAATCCTGCTGAGGTTGCACGTCGAGGACTCGATGCTTATTTTTATTATCTGCTTGGAGAAAATCTTCCTTGCGATAACCATTACGATAATATGATGGAAGCTCGCCGATGGGGATTCAAGGTGTCGGATGCCATGACACGTCTTGCCACTATTGATGAGGTCGATCGGTATATAAATTATTGGGATACGGCCCGAAAGGAACTACCGGTTGCGACCGACGGATTAGTATTCAAAGTCAATTCGTTGCGTCAGCAGCTCAATCTCGGTTTTACCGCCAAGTCTCCGCGCTGGGCTATTGCATATAAATTTCAGGCTGAAAGAGCCTTGACCCGACTTAATTTTGTGTCGTTCGAGGTTGGACGTATGGGAATTATCACTCCGGTGGCAAACCTTGAACCGGTGTTGCTGTCGGGGACAATCGTAAAACGTGCATCACTCCACAACGAGGATATTATACGTCAGCTCGATATTCACAACGGCGATATGCTTTATGTTGAAAAAGGAGGAGAAATAATTCCGAAAATCACTGGAGTGGATACTTCGGCTCGTGTTGACGGCTCGTCTCCAATAAAATTTATATCGAACTGTCCGGTTTGCGGAACTCCTCTTGTCAGAGTTGAAGGTGAAGCGGCATGGGTATGCCCCAATAAGTACGGTTGTGCGCCTCAGATCGCAGGTAGAATAGAACATTTTGTCGGTCGACGGGCAATGAATATAGACGGAATCGGTGAAGAGACCGTTACATTGCTTATGGAGAATGGATTGGTGTCAAATATAGCCGATCTGTATGATCTTACTCCTCAGTCGATAGTGAATCTCGATCGATTTGCCGATAAAAGTGCTGAGAGAATAATGGATGGTTTGAAGCAGTCAAGAGAAGTACCGTTTGAGAGAGTGGTTTTTGCATTGTCGATACCTTACGTTGGTGAAACTGTAGCTAAAAAGCTTGCAAAGGCGGTTAAGAATATCGATACGCTTATGTCAATGCCGTTCGAGCAGCTTACGGCCATAGACGATATAGGCCCGAGAATTGCCGAGAGTATAATAGAGTATTTCTCGATTCCGTTCAACCGCGAGATAATCGAACGTCTGCGTAATGCAGGGCTGAAGATGGAGATCGACGCAACCTCCGATGAAGCGTCATCAGATATTCTGCAAGGGAAAACAATAGTTATCAGTGGTACGTTTACCCGCCATTCGCGTGATGAATACAAGGAGATTATCGAGCGTAACGGCGGAAAGAACTCTGGTTCGATTTCAAAGAAAACCGATTATATCCTTGCCGGTGACAATATGGGGCCTGCTAAGCTTGAAAAAGCTACGAAGCTTGGGATTGCCATTATCAATGAGGAGCAGTTTCTTGAAATGCTTGAAGAAAAACCTCAGGTTTAATATTTAGATCAATTGTAATAATGATATATCAGCTCGATAATATGCGGCTCGATCCGGAAACGGCTTTCGATCCGTTGCGTTTGAAGATACATGTTTCCACATTGCTCGGGATCGACGTAAATTCGATCATGGATGTGGTCCCTTTTCGCCGGTCGATAGATGCCCGTCAGAAACGGGTTATGGTAAATCTGTCGGTAAGGGTATATCAGGATGAAGTTCCTCCAAAGGAACCGGTAGGGTTACCCGATGTAATTTATCACGATGTTACCGATGCACCCTCTGTGGTAATAGTTGGTGCAGGTCCCGCAGGACTTTTCGCAGCATTGCGGCTTATCGAACTTGGATTACGTCCGATAGTGTTGGAGCGTGGAAAGGATGTGGATTCACGCCGAAAAGATATGGCTCGGATCGCGCGGGAGAATATAGTTGATCCCGATTCCAATTATTGTTTCGGTGAGGGTGGGGCAGGTGCTTATTCCGATGGTAAGCTCTATACCCGAAGCAAGAAACGCGGTTCAGTGGATAAAATTCTAAGTGTGCTTTATCGTCATGGTGCGCAGTCAGATATTCTTGTGGATGCTCATCCGCATATCGGTACCGATCGCCTGCCGGTCGTAATTAAAAATATAAGGGAGACAATTATTAAATATGGTGGAGAAGTTCATTTCTCAACCCGTGTGACCGATCTGCTGATTAACAATGGTATAGTCGAAGGTGTCATTACTGCTGACGGGCGACATTTCAACGGCCCGGTTATACTCGCTACCGGTCATTCGGCACGAGATGTTTACCGTATGTTGCAAGCCCGAGGTATTGAGATGCAACCGAAAGGTATTGCTGTAGGAGTTAGACTTGAGCATCCTCAGAAACTGATAGATTCGATCCAGTATCATTCCCCTCAGGGACGTGGCCGTTATTTGCCTCCGGCTGAGTATTCGATGCTGACGAGGGTCGATGGTCGTGGAGTGTATTCTTTCTGCATGTGTCCGGGTGGATTTATTATTCCGGCCGCAAGTGAGGAGGGACAGCTCGTTGTGAACGGTATGTCGCCATCAAACCGAGGCACGAAATGGGCCAATTCGGGTATGGTGGTGGAAGTTCTTCCCGAAGATGTTCCTGATACTCCCGATCCACAGTTGAAAATGATGAATTTTCAAGAATCGATAGAGAAAGCGTTTTATGAGGAAGCGTCGCGAACTCACAATGCTCCGGCACAGCGGATGAAGGATTTTGTGGAGGGACGCGAGTCGAAGACTCTTCCGACGACGTCCTATGCTCCTGGTATCCATCCGGCGCGAATAGACCGTCTGCTCCCTGAAATGATTGCATCCCGCCTTCAGCGAGGTTTCGCCGATTTCGGTCGTAAACAGCGCGGATTTCTCACGAATGAGGCCACGCTTATCGGCGCTGAGACACGTACATCATCGCCGGTAAGGATTCCACGTGATCAGGAAACGATGTGTCATATATCGGTCCCGGGACTTTATCCAGCAGGTGAAGGGGCCGGCTATGCCGGAGGAATCGTTTCGGCTGCAATGGATGGTGAGAAAGCAGCTGAAGCGGTTGCTGTTGCTGCAGGAATTGTGAGCCAGAAAAAAAACAGTTAAATTTGCATCGGTAAAATAATACACGTATGATCGATCTAATGATAACTGCCGCTGTTACCGATTATCTCAGCGCGTCAGTCTTTTTCCAATGGTTTGTGGAGAATGCGAGTTATTTGTTCGTGTTCCTGTTTATGGTAGTGGAAAGTTCATTTATACCGTTCCCGTCGGAAGTCGTTGTGCCGCCGGCAGCTTATCTTGCTGTTGCTGATGGATCGTCAAGCGATATGAATATCTATATGGTGGTGTTCTTTGCGACTCTTGGGGCGATAGTCGGTGCGTTGATCAATTATTATCTGTCACTATGGGTAGGCCGTCCGATCGTATATGCGTTTGCCAATAGTCGTCTGGGACATGCATGTCTGATCGATCAGGCTAAAGTTGAGAACGCCGAACGTTATTTTGACCGTCATGGTGCAGTCTCGACATTTATAGGCCGTTTGATTCCGGCAGTAAGGCAGCTGATTTCAATTCCTGCCGGATTGTCGAAAATGAATATCGGTGTGTTTATATTATTTACCGGTTTGGGTGCATTGTTATGGAATACAATCCTTGCCGTTCTTGGTTATTGGTTGGCAAAGACGGTGTCATTGCCCGACTTGTTTGATAAGGTAGAACAGTACAATTCTTACTTGACAATAGCAGGATATTCTCTGCTCGGAATCTGTATCGTGTACATAGCGTGGAATGCGTTCCGACATAAATCAGAAAAAAAATAAAATTCAGCATATAAAAACAATGAAAGTAGCACCATCACTTCTGTCGGCCGATTTTATTAATCTTGGCCGTGATGTAGAAATGCTCAATGAAAGCGAAGCCGATTATCTCCATCTTGATGTTATGGACGGCGTATTTGTTCCGAATATCTCGTTTGGTTTTCCGGTTATCAAGGCAATCTCAAAAGTGGCAAAGAAGCCACTTGACGTGCATCTGATGATCGTTGATCCTGACCGCTATATCGGTCAGGTCAGAGACTGTGGCGCTGAGATAATGAATGTTCATCAGGAAGCATGCACGCATCTTAACCGTACGCTGAGTGCAATCCGTGCGGCAGGCATGAAATCGGCGGTGACTCTCAATCCGGCAACTCCGCTTGTTATGATTGAGGATGTGATCGATGAAGCCGATATGATATTGCTTATGTCGGTCAATCCGGGGTTTGGCGGTCAGTCATTTATCGAACGTACGCTCGACAAACTGAGACGTCTTCGCGAAATGGTGTCGAAAGCTTCTAATCCGCCGATGATCGAAGTCGACGGCGGAGTAAATGCAAAAACTGCACCACTTCTTAAAGAGGCCGGAGCCGATATTGTTGTTGCCGGAAACTATGTTTTCTCAGCTCCCGATCCGAAAGCTGCGATAAGTCTTCTGAAAACAATTTGACAGTCGTGATGGAAAACGACACAATCTGCGCGATTTCAACGGCTCCTGGAATTGGAGGAATCGCGGTGATACGAGTGAGCGGTGCCGGAGCATTTGAAACAGTGCAGAAAATTTGGCGAGGTAAGCCTATAGAGGGAATGGATTCCCATACGGCGCATCTCGGAGCTGTAAATGATGCCGATGGTGAAAGACTTGATCAAGTCGTACTGACGGTGTTTCGTTCGCCGAATTCGTTTACCGGCGAAGATGTAGCCGAGATTTCTGTGCATGGATCGCGCTTTGTGCAGCGTGAGCTATTGGTGTCGCTTACCAAAGCCGGTGCAAGAATAGCCGAACCGGGCGAATTTACCCGCCGTGCTTTTACTGCAGGTAAAATGGATCTTGCCGAAGCCGAGGCTATCGCCGATGTGATTGCTTCAAACTCCAGAGCGGCTCACAGAATTGCCATGAATCAGATGCGCGGAGGATTTTCGCGTCGTTTGGCTCAACTTCGTGAACAACTCGTGGAACTCGCATCGCTACTTGAACTTGAACTCGATTTCTCGGAAGAAGATGTTGAATTCGCATCGCGTACACGTCTACGCGACATAGCTGTTGAGATACATACTGAAATTACACGTTTACGGAAATCGTTCAATGCGGGAAATGCGATAAAAGAAGGAATCCCGGTGGCGATTGTCGGGCCTACGAATGCCGGTAAATCATCGTTGCTTAATACCATCCTCGATGAAGAGAGGGCAATCGTAAGTGATGTCCACGGCACAACGCGTGATACGATAGAGGAAACAATCGAGATCGGTGATTATCAGTTCCGCTTTATAGATACCGCCGGATTGCGTGATACGGCCGATGTAATTGAGCAGATCGGTATTCAGCGTTCGCGCCAGGCAATTGATAAGGCACGTATCGTGATAGTTATGCTCGATGCTACGTCAACGGTCGATTTTGAGGTAGTCAATAGCGCGATAGAAAAGGCAGCTGACGAGACGTCGCCAACCCATGTTATAATCGCCTTTAACAAAACCGATATAACATTGCCCGATGAAACGATAGTGGAACAGATTCGCAAGCAGATAAATCAATCTCCCGTAGCTGAAAGAATCACCTGTCTGAACATATCGGCACGCACCGGTCAAGGAATCGAACAGTTAAAAATGGCCTTGACGGATGCGGCTCGCGTTGATAACGGTAATGCCGATGAAGATATTCTGGTAACCAACGCACGTCATGCCGAAGCATTGTCTAATGCCGCGACCTCAATATCGCGTGTCCTGACCTCCCTTGACAGCTCGCTTTCAGGTGATCTCATCGCTCAAGATCTCCGCGAAACAATCTCTCATCTCGCCTCCATCACCGGTGAAATCCCCTCAAATGAAATTCTCGCCAACATTTTCTCCCGGTTTTGCATCGGTAAGTGATTAGTAATTACTAACGATTATAAAATCTCACATTCTATAATTAAAGCACTCACAATGAGTGCTTTTTCTTTTTGTC
>CAZHHF010000033.1:0-13855 GCA_964531905.1 uncultured Bacteroides sp. | reverse complement strand
CGAACGGTGGTATAAGAAATACGTTCGAAGCACGAGGATATTCGGCATGGGATATCTCTTCGCCGGCATTCATCCTTGACAAGACTCTATGTATTCCTACAATTTTCATTTCTTATACGGGTGAATCTCTCGACTATAAGACTCCGCTACTCAAGGCACTTAATGCTGTGGATAAAGCCGGAACAGCAGTTGCGCAACTGTTTGACCCGGCCGTTAAACATGTCATATCCTATTTAGGATGGGAACAGGAATATTTTCTCGTTGACGAGGCTTTATATTCGGCACGCCCAGACCTGGCTCTGACAGGACGTACGCTGATGGGTCATGAGAGTGCAAAGAACCAGCAGCTTGAGGATCATTATTTCGGTGCAATACCTTCACGCGTGGAAGCGTTCATGCTTGATCTTGAGATAGAGTGTCACCGTCTCGGTATTCCGGCTAAGACCCGTCATAATGAAGTGGCTCCTAACCAGTTTGAGCTTGCTCCGATATATGAGGAAACAAATTTGGCCAATGACCACAATCTACTGCTGATGTCAATAATGGCAGAGGTTGCGCGCCGTCATAATTTCCGCGTTCTTCTTCATGAGAAACCGTTTGCAGGTATAAACGGATCGGGAAAACATAATAACTGGAGCCTCGGAACTGATACCGGAGTTCTGTTGTTCGCTCCCGGCAAGACTCCTGAAGCGAATCTGCAGTTTATAACATTCATAGTTAATGTAATGGCTGCCGTACATAAGCATAACGCGCTTCTGAAAGCATCGATCTCATCGGCGACCAATGCTCATCGTCTCGGTGCCAATGAAGCTCCTCCAGCCATTATATCGATCTTTACCGGTTCGCAGCTTGCGAATATCCTTGAACGGTTGGAAAACAGTACCGATGCTCAGCTGAGTGATCTGTCGGCAAAAAACGGTGTAACTCTCGGAATGTCACAGATTCCGGAGATCATGATCGACAATACCGACCGAAACAGAACCTCTCCATTCGCTTTCACCGGTAACAGGTTTGAGTTCCGTGCAGTAGGATCATCGGCAAACTGTGCATCGGCAATGCTTGCACTGAATGCGGCAGTTGCTGATCAGCTTAATTCATTCAAGCAGGCGATAGACAAGCGTCTGGCTGCCGGTGAGCCATTAAAGCAGGCGATTCTGGAAGAGCTTAAGGTTCTTATCAAAGAGTCTAAAGCGATCCATTTTGACGGAAACGGATATAGCGAGGAATGGAAACAGGAAGCTGCAAAGCGCGGACTTGACTGCGAAACTTCAGTACCGAAGATTTTTGACGCATATCTCAAACCGGAGTCTATCGAGATGTTCAAGAGAACCGACGTATTGACAAAAGTAGAGCTTGAGGCACGTAATGAGGTTAAATGGGAAATGTACACCAAAAAGATTCAGATCGAAGCCCGTGTGTTAGGAGATCTTGCAATCAATCACATCATTCCGGTGGCAACAAGATACCAGTCGATTCTCGTTGACAACCTTGTAAAGATCAAGAGTCTGTTCAATGCCGAGAAATCGGCTAAGATTGTCGAACAGGATTTAGGCACGATAGAAAAAATCTCGGAACACATGGCGATCATTAAAGAAGAAGTTGAAAATATGATCGAAGCGAGAAAGAAGGCCAATGCAATAGAAAGCGAACGTCTTAAGGCAATCGCATATCACGATAATGTTGTACCGGCGATGGAAACCATCCGTTATCATATTGATAAACTTGAACTTATGGTTGATAATGAGATGTGGCCATTGCCTAAATACCGTGAACTGCTATTCATCAGATAAGAATGGAACAGTTAAAGCACGAATGTGGTGTGGCAATGATACGATTGCTGAAACCACTGGATTATTATAAGGAGAAATACGGCACCTATATGTATGGTCTCAATTTGCTGTATCTATTGATGGAGAAACAGCATAACCGAGGTCAGGAGGGTGCCGGAGCAGG
Organism: uncultured Bacteroides sp.; assembly: GCA_964531905.1. GTDB lineage: Bacteria > Bacteroidota > Bacteroidia > Bacteroidales > Muribaculaceae > CAJUPY01. The sequence continues at coordinate 11,902 of CAZHHF010000033.1, read as the reverse complement.
CGTTATAAAGCTAAACAGTGAACCGGGTAGCGAATATGTGTTTCGTGAAAGGGCGCTTGGGTCCAACGCCATTACCGAGATCTTTGCGAATATAGGTAAACAGATTGAAGGTGTTGACCGGATGACACCTGAAGAGGTCTCAAAAGATGTGCCGTTTATAGGTGAGATCTATATGGGACATTTACGTTACAGTACTACCGGTAAGAGCGGTATCTCATACGTGCATCCGTTTTTACGTCGTAATAACTGGCGTTCGAGAAACTTGTTGATGTGTGGTAATTTCAATATGACCAATGTCGATGAGATTTTTGAAAGTATCGTAAAAAAAGGTCAGCATCCGAGAATCTACAGTGACACCATTGTGATCCTTGAACAGCTCGGTTATGCTTTAGATAAAGAGAATCATCGCGTATTCAGAGAGTTTCGCGATAAGTTCGAGGAACCTGAACTGGGCAAGATGATAGAGTCAAACATCGACCTGAAGAATGTTCTACATCATGCGTCACCATCATGGGACGGAGGATATGTGATGTGTGGAGCTACCGGATCGGGTGATATGTTTGTACTGAGAGACCCGAACGGCATCAGACCGGCATTCTACTATTGCGATGACGAAATTGTAGTAGTGGCATCGGAACGACCTGTAATACAGACTGTTTTAAATGTACGGAAAGCGGCTATCACAGAACTGACTCCAGGAAGCAGTCTTATAGTATCGAAGTCGGGTAAGATTGAAATAGCCGATATTCTGGGTAACCGATCGAATCAGCGTTGTTCGTTCGAGCGGATATACTTCTCACGTGGCAGTGATGCCGACATTTATCAGGAGCGCAAGGCTTTAGGTCGGAATCTGGTTCCGGAAGTGATGCGTGCGACCGGTGACGATTTGTCAAAAGTAGTTCTTTCATTTATTCCTAATACGGCCGAAGTCGCGTTTATCGGTATGGTGGAGGGTTTCGAAAAATCGCTCGACCGTCAGAAACGTGATGACATTCTGAAACTTCAGGCCGAGAATAACCTGAATGACGAGACGCTCACCGCTGTCATGCAGAGAAAACTACGAGTAGAAAAAGTAGCCATCAAGGATATCAAACTGCGAACATTTATTGCTGAGGGAGCTTCAAGAAATGATCTGGCAGCACACGTGTATGATGTTACTTACGGATGCGTGAAAAACGATGTTGACACACTCGTAGTGATCGATGACTCGATTGTAAGAGGTACCACTCTTAAACAATCGATCATAAGAATGCTCGACAGATTGCATCCTAAGAAAATAGTTATCGTTTCGTCGGCTCCTCAAGTGCGTTATCCCGATTATTATGGAATTGATATGTCGCGTTTAGGAGAATTTATCGCTTTCCGTGCCGCTATCGAACTACATAAGGAACGGAATAACGAAGCGCTTCTGGAACGTGTGTATCAAACAGCGAAACAGCAGATCCAACTCCCTGCTTCGGAACAGATAAATGTGGTGAAAGAGATTTATGAATCATTCACCGACCGTGAGATTTCGGTAAAGATTGCTGAAATGCTGACTCCTAAGTCGACCCACGCTGAAATCGAGATTATTTATCAGACTATAGAAGGACTCCGAAATGCCATTCCCAACTATCCGGGAGCATGGTATTTCACAGGTGATTATCCAACTCCTGGTGGAGTAAGACTGGTGAATATGGCTTATATAAATTATTATGAAGGGAACACTGACAAACGGTGATCCATGATCTAAAAATTAGGACGGTGTGTCATAATAGGCCATCTGTGGCGTTGCTATCGGAACTCGACTTCAGTCACATACTACAGAAATAAGACCGACCGGCTGTGAATAATTCTATTCTCTGCCGGTCGGTTCATTTATAGGCATTAAAAATGTTAATATTGTCGTGGAATTTGCATTGTCATGCAGTGAAGCGACCCGTGCTGTCTTATCAATGGGCGGCAGTCAATCGGAATAATTTCATGTTGGGGGAAGGCGATCTTCATGATCTGCAAAGCGAGTTTGTCGTTCGCCGGCTGATTATACACCGGCATAAGGACGGCATCATTAAGGATCAGGAAGTTGACATAGGTCGCCGGCAAACGCTCTCCATCCTCGTCATATACGGGATCGGGCATAGGAAGTCCGAGCAGGTTGAACGGTTGGCCATTGAGAGTTGTAAACGACCGTAGCTGATTTTCCATTTCATTCAGTTCGGCATAATGTTCGTCATCGGGATTATCGCACTTTACATATAGAATTATATTGTCGGGTGCAAGTCTGGCCAATGTATCTATATGACTATCAGTATCATCGCCGGCAAGATATCCGTGATCGAGCCAAAGTACTTTTTCAACGTTCAGCTCTTTGCGAAGATAATTTTCAATCTCTTCTTTTGACATCTGACCGTTTCTGTTTGGCGACAGAAGACACTCGGATGTTGTAAGGAGCAACCCGTTTCCATCGGTTTCCACTGATCCGCCTTCGAGAACGAAGTTAAGCCGGTTGTGATATGTGCCATACAGTTTTCCTGCTTTATAAAGGCGCGATGTAACAAGATTATCCTTGCAGGCGGCAAACTTCAGTCCCCAACCGTTGAATTTGAAGTCTAAAATTTGCGGCTTGTCATCTTTCAGAAGTGTTATCGGTCCGAAATCACGCGCCCATGTGTCGTTAGTGGGGAGTTCGACAATATTCACGTGATTCATATCGATATTCCCGAAACTATCAGCAGCATCATAAACTTCCGATTTATCAGGTGCCACAATCAGAGCGTTACCATGATGTGATACTGCCGAGACAATATTCAGGAAACATTTCCTGACATCATCGAGCATATATGCCCAATCGGTAGCGGAATGAGGCCATGCGAGCAAGACAGTATTGCATGGTTCCCATTCTGCAGGGAATCTAAGTAAAGATATATCGGTCATTGATTTAAATATCATAGTCGGTTAGAGAATCCCATTTCTCTTCACGGGATCTAACATATTCTTCAGCATATTCAGCGAAGCCGGTTCTTTCGGTGTAGCCGGTTTCCTCACACCATTCTTTATATTGGGTTTTTAAATCAGAATCATCGGCTAACATACGTTTAAACTCAGCGATAGCAATATCAATAGCACCTGTCTGATCAATGATTGACTGAAAGAGTTCTGTAATGTCGTTCATGATAATTTTTCAGAGCATCAGCAACTGTTTTTATAAATAAGAGTTATATGTGATAATAAATAAGGATCGTGTTATGATTGGTTAAAGTTAGTACTGTTTTAATGGTTTTGCAACTATAATTGTAAAGAATTGGCCTGATTTAAATTTGATTAACATATATGAGCAAGATTATTGCATATATCAGATGATATTTTTGTGCTGTAAACAAAAATAACAGATATGAACAGAGCATTTTACATTTCTCAGCATGTGATCGATACGATCAATTCACTGCCGATAGACGAAAGAGTTTCCATCTCAAGCGCTATTATCGGAGAACTGATATTAGGCGAGTCGGCAAAGGAACATCTGTCACCGACCGAAGTCATGCTTTATTCCGTAATAAGAAGGTATATAGAACAGGATACGGTACGCGAGACAAGAAACTACGTGTAATACATCTGGTTTCTATCGCCGTTTTCTATATTTCGTAGCCATTGCGCGATGATACTGCGACATACTCTGATCACCGACCTGCTCATATATGTCGGCAAGGCGATCATGTACTCTCGGATTCGTAGGTTCGAGTTTCTCGGAGATTAGAAAACGGTTAAGTGCTTCGTGAATTTCCCCGGTCTCAAGGTATAATTCTCCCAATGTGAACTGAGTTATGAAGTCACCGGGAGAAAGGAGTGAGAGCTTTACAAATTCATCGATAGCCAATTCACTGTTTCCCATATCCTGCAATGCGACGGCTTTCCCTCGTATGGCTTCGACAAGATCAGGCGAAATGTGGAGCGCTTTCTCAAAGTTGGCTAATGCGGCATCATAGTTATCGGCATCTTCAAGACAGGTATATCCCATTGCGACGTATTCCTCGGCAAGAGTTTCAAGTTTATGCTTCTGTTGGTCGACAGTTTCCTGCAGAAGTCTGATTTTATCGCGAAGATTATCTACTTCGGATAATTTTCTTTTGATGAATCGGACAACTACAGGATCGGTCAGTTCATTTCTGGCGTTGACAGCTTTTGCAAAATTGTCCACTGCTGATGAGATGTCGCCTGCATCCCATGCTTCCGAGGCCTTGTGATAACTATCATCGGCTCCAGCCATGTCAAGCGCTCTTTGCAGAAGTGCCGGGTTATTGTAATTTCTGCTGAAATCGGAAAGGGCGGGAGAGACAAAGATGTCACGCGCATTTATAGGGGATCTTAAGGTGAGTCCCTGCAATGAACAGCAACGGCTTAATGCTACATAAGCCTGTCCGCTTGAAAAAGTTCCACGTCCGAAGTCGATAATCACATTCTTAAATGTGAGTCCCTGGCTCTTATGTATAGTAAGCGCCCATGCGAGTCGTATAGGATATTGAGTGAATGATCCGAGTTCAACTTCATCAATACGATGGGTTTCCTCGTTGAAATCGTAACGTATATTATACCATATTTCGGGTTCAACGACATGTATGTCACCATTTTCAAGTTCAACTTCAAGAAGATCGGCAGTCGCAGTAATGATCTTTCCTAATGTTCCGTTCACCCAACGGTGATCACGATCATTTCGGATAAAAACAATCTGTGCGCCGACCTTAACCGTCAGTTCAAGCGGGGTAGGCATTGATGATTCGGGGAAAAGTCCGGTGACAGTTCCTACATATATTATTTCAGGGGATGCGATTTTATTCAGATGGGTCTCATTTATAGCATCGACCATACCGCGTTGAGTTGCGAGTGTCATCACAAAATCGGTATCAGAAATCCGATAGTCGGGACGGACACATCGGTTCAGGAAATTGAGATCGGACAATGTCGGTGAACCGATACGCACACGGTCGAGCAGTTCAATGAAGTGAGTGTCGCGCTGGCGATATATCTTTCGTAATTCAATAGGGACAATTCCTATGCGGTTAAATGCTTTGGCCGAGAAAAAATAGCAGTTGGTATAGTACTTGCGTAAAAGATCACGTGTTTCGGATGTCACAACCGGTTCAAGCTGAAATATATCGCCTACAAGCAGCAGCTGTTTGCCACCGAACGGTTCACGCATGTTGCCGGAATAGACTCTCAGAATCTTATCAATAAAATCTATAATATCGGCTCTTACCATTGAGATCTCGTCGATTACGATCAGTTCGAGACTACGGATGAGTTTGATGAGCGATGACGGGTATTTCATTCGTTCACGTATTCGTGAAATAGAGAAATTGGGATCATCGGGCAGGAGTGGTTTCAATGGTATACGGAAGAATGAGTGCAGTGTGGTTCCACCTGCATTTACGGCTGCGATTCCTGTGGGTGCGAGAACAATATGACGTTTTTTCGTATTGTTCGTAATATATCTCATGAATGTGGATTTTCCTGATCCGGCCTTACCGGTCATGAAAACACTCTGACGCGTATAATTTATCAGTTTCAGCACTTGCTGAAACTCCACGTTATCTAAATCAATATTTTCCCGGTTGTTAGTTTCCTGCATGAGTACAAAGATAATAAAAACCCGCGATTAAATTAACCGCGGGTTCTGTTATCTTATATTATTAGAATCAGAATTTGAATCCCATCGAAATAACTATATTGTTATTCGTGTTGGTAAAATTAAATTCGGGAGCGTTAACTTTGCCCATTCCCGCATAATTGGTAAATGCGTGATAGGTTGAGTTGGTCCTTTTATATACATACGCTGCGTCGGCATAAAAAGCCTTATAACGATAACCCAGACCTAAGGTCACGTAGTTGGTTTCTTTATCAAATGTATATGAAGGATTTGTTCCGGCTGTATAAATAGTTACTTCTCCATCTCTTGCTGTTTTCTTTACACCTGATGATGCATTGGCATAGCCGGCACGAAGACTAACCTGAGGAGTAATACGCAATTCCGCACCTACACGGAACGTGTTCTGTCCTTCGAAATATTTACTTACGTCGCTATTCTCGGGAGAGTAGTCATATCCGGTTCCACGTTCCGCAAGATTCATGCTGCCGTATGATGCCCTCTCATAGTCGAAGCTGACAATTCCGCGCTGACCGATGACAGTAGCGAATCCTACCATAAAGCGCCACGGTGAACGGAGTTTCCAGTCGAAATATGAGGTGGGGGTATATGCCCCCATTCCCTGATAACCAGATGAATAATCAAAATCGGTTCCTGCAGAAACCTCCTGACTCAAATTATAATAGGTAGGAGTGTGTACGGCCAATCCAATTCTAAGTTCGTTAGAAGGCTTTACAATCACACAGGCTTTGAAGTTGAATCCTGATCCATTAATGTGTTTATAATTTCCGAGGTTATAGTAGGCACTTCCGTTTTCAGTATATGAAGGGTCGTAAGAGGCGATCTGAGCATTGGCAAGTGACTCACTGTAGTTGGTTTCCTGAGTAAAACTCAGTTCAGTGATTCCGAATCCCATACCCCAGTAAACTACATCCATTATATTTCCTCCGAAATCAATAGCGTATTCATCGATATGACCGCTTTCACGGACATCAGCCGCCATTACTCCCGTAGTAATATCATTGCCTTTCCATAAGCCGTTATATTGATCACTACCAGGTTCGGGATTGATAAGGTAACTGTTGTAGGCCAACACGCTTAACCAGTCGGGAGCCTGATCGCTATAATAAGGACTGGTAGCAGGATTGAACTGGCCACCATTGGCAACCGGATCATACAGTTCCGACGGTGTGTACCCACCGGAAAATGAAGCGATATAATTAGATAACGATGATGATATTCCGATACCTGTCATATTGTATCCGGCTCCTGCTCCAACGTGATAGGTGCGGTCGAAAGAGACTTTTCGCGAATAGCTCGCTCCCCAGTTGAAGGAGAGCATAACATCGCTATTCATGGCAACTGCACCGACGTAGCCGAAATTATTGCAATATACATGTGTCTTGCTATCGGTAAAATTACCGACCGGAGTCTTAACGGCGGAGTTAGTCATATTGATATCCAGTGTAAGACCTACTTCACTTTTCCGGTATACTCCGATACCGGCAGGATTCTGATTCAATGTTGAAAGGTCTCCGCCAAGAGCTGTGAACGCACCTGCCATAGACATAAAACGGGCTGTGCCTCGAAGGTCATCTTTAGATATCTGATATGCATCAATCGAGCTTTGTGCATACATTGCTATAGCAGAAGCAGCAAATAAAGCTGAAACGAATTCTTTTTTCATATAGAGGTAATTTGATTACTGATTTAATATATAGCAGTCTTAGCGTCGACGGCCTACTGTTCCATGAGATCCGCCACCGGAACGGGCGCCACCGCCCATTGAGCCACTACCGAACGAAGCGCCGCCTCGGTTTCCTCCTCCAAACGAAGAGTTGGAGCTATTATGATTGTAATTATTATAATTGTTATAGTTCTGATAATTGTTAGCAGGGGGGACGTTACCGCCGCGTCGCTGATCAGTGGTGTTTGACGGACGTGAAGTCTGCTGCGGTTTATTATTACCTGAATTATTATATGTGGGGCGACGGTTATTTCCATTTACAACCGGACCGCGGCGACCTTCATAATAATTATTTCCGGCTACCTGGTGATTACCCGACGGACGATGCGTTGCCATAGCGCCGGTCGGGACACGGTGTGCATGCGATGGACCGGGATATATGGCACCTCCCCATCCGGGTGTCCAACCCCAGTTCCATGATGGTCCCCAGCCAAAGCTCCATGACGGACCCCATCCCCAGTTCCAGGCGTATGACGGACCCCACCATACTGGGTTATACCACGGATCCCAATAACCCCACGATGAATAGTACCACGGATTATAATAACCATAACCGTACCAGGGAGAATAAAATGGCGAATACCATCCATAATCGGGTTCGATTATGAGATTAATCGTTGTGGTTTCAGGAGCGATCTGTGAAGAATAGTAATATTCCTGAAGCTCTTCATCGTTACTGCCCGACACGATATCAGCGTTATAGAAACGCTCGATACGGTTGGTGTAAGTGAACGGTGCCGTTGAAATGAGACTCGAATCGCCTTTCTGGGTAGCAACGTTTCTACGGTTATATTCATCGACATCGCGGTTATTGGAAGTAAAAACCGTATAAGTGTCAGATCCGGGTAAGGTCTGGGTATTATTCTGTTGTTTTTGCTTTTCAACCTTATTCTTCTTAACCTTATCAGGATTGTAATAGATGTCATCATCATAGTAAGATTGTGCCATTATCGAATAAGATCCGATGATAGCAAAGGTCATGAGAGACATAATCGATTTTAGCTTTTTCATTGTGTCAAGGAGTTTAAAGTAAACTGATTCAGAATAATTAGACCTATAATTAATAAGAAAGTTTAACTATCCTATTTCAGATTATATTAAAATTATATTAAAACATAATTATTAACACACAAATATAAAGAATAAATCGCGAAAAGCCATAATTATTAGTCAGTTTTAACTAACGTAAATAAAACCGACAGAAATCGTTAACAAAACCGATTGTTAAATGACGATTTCTGTCGGTTGAATTTTTTTAATTATATAGCGGTTATTATACCGTTATTATTTTCTTATTATTCTTTAGGTAACGGACGCATATCGTAAGCGGTCATTGCTACGGTAAATCCCCAATAGATGAAGGCGATAGCGCTGAGGAAGCTTACCATTTCCATATTCTGGATATAACCGGCTTCCATAAAGAAGAATCCGATAAGCATAAGCAGTACACCGTTAACGAGGTAGAGCCACCAATATTTACCTTCACGTGAGCTGACGGAGCTGATGATAGCCGAAATACCCCAGAAGATAAAGACCACCGCAAGGAAGTAGGGGAATACGACTTCTGACAGAATAACGCTCCTTACAAGCATGAATCCTACAAAAATATCAATCACACCACCGGCGAGCCACCATCCCCATCCGTGAGGTCGGTTTTCACCTGCCGATACACATAATTGCACAACTCCCGCGAGGATCAGCATCCATCCAAAAATCTGAGATGCTACAGCATAGCCGGCAGCCGGCCAGAACCAATAGGCGAAACCGCCAAGAACGAGTAAGATACCTACGAGAAGAACAATCCACCAATATTTGGTTTGTCCCCAATAGTTAATTTTTAAGGCTTTCATAATTTTGTTGTTTTAGTTATACTTGAGTTTTAGATTATTTTATCTATAAAACAACTCAACTGTAAAAAAGGTTTCGATTTGATTAAAATTTGTTTATCGCATATTTTTTTTCGGTTTTTGGTGGAGATTGAGTTTTTTTTTATAACTTTGAAATAAAATAATGAAAGTATAATAGAAGAATTTTTAGATTTGAATATGAATAACGATTTTAGAAATTATGCAGTCAAGCATTTAGGACTTAATGGTCTTACTTTTGACCAGACTGTCGCTTCGATGCAGTCACAGACTAACGCATCAAATATCGTATCAAGTTATATCTCACCGACTATCATCGAAGAACGTCAGCTGAACATTGCTCAGATGGATGTATTCTCGCGTTTGATGATGGATCGTATCATCTTTCTCGGTACTGATGTAAACGAATATACCGCGAACGTGATTCAAGCTCAGTTACTATATCTTGATTCGGCCGATCCCGGAAAAGATGTATCGATATATCTAAATTCACCCGGAGGATCGGTATATGCCGGCCTCGGAATATATGACACGATGCAATACATCTCAAGCGATGTAGCTACAATCTGTACCGGAATGGCCGCTTCTATGGCAGCCGTACTTCTTGTTGCAGGAACCGCCGGCAAACGTTTCGCACTGAAACATTCACGTGTGATGATTCATCAGCCGATGGGTGGTGCGCAAGGTCAGGCAAGCGATATAGAAATTACAGCCAAACAGATCCAGATGCTCAAGAAAGAGCTGTATGAGATAATTTCAGTTCACTCAGGTCAGCCTTTCGAGAAGGTTGAACGTGATTCTGACAGAGATTATTGGATGACCGCTGCCGAAGCTAAGGAATACGGCATGATTGACGACGTACTAGTCAAAGCACGACACTAAGACATATCCAATAGGAATATGGCCAAAAAAGCATTATATAATAATAGATGTAATTTTTGCGGTTGTTCGCCAGAGGAAAGTGACGTTTTAATACCGTCGCCCATTAATCCGGAAATTATTGTCTGTTCTGATTGCGTGGAGAGAATCCACGAACTTCTTGAAGATTACAAGGAGGATGACAGAAAGAAAAAAAAGGGTAGTGGCAATGTTAAACGCACAAAAATCCCCAAACCGCGTGAGATACGTGAATTTCTTGATCAATATGTGATCGGGCAAGATTCCGCAAAGAAATTTTTATCGGTTGCCGTTTACAATCATTACAAACGATTGGCTCAACCGACAACCGACGATGTCGATATTGAGAAAAGCAATATCATTCTCGTCGGACCGACCGGTACAGGCAAGACATTGCTTGCAAAAACTATCGCACGCCTACTTGATGTTCCGTTTACGATAGTAGATGCGACCGTACTGACTCAGGCCGGATATGTTGGCGAAGATATCGAGTCATTGCTTACACGTTTGCTTCAGGCAGCCGACTATGATGTTGAAGCGGCAGAAAAGGGTATCGTGTTCATAGATGAAATAGACAAGATTGCCCGCAAAGGTGATAATCCTTCTATTACACGCGATGTTAGCGGAGAGGGCGTTCAGCAAGGTCTTCTGAAACTGCTTGAAGGTTCAATAGTTAATGTTCCGCCTCAGGGTGGCCGTAAACATCCTGAACAGAAGTTGATTCCGGTAGACACTAAGAATATTCTGTTTATTTGCGGTGGAGCATTTGACGGAATTGAACGAAAGATTGCGCAACGAATGAATTCACATGTCGTAGGCTATTCAAACGATATCTCACGAAAGAGTCTCGATAAAGAAAATTTCCTGAGATATGTTGCGCCACAGGACTTGAAGTCATTCGGTCTGATTCCCGAAATAATAGGTCGTCTTCCGATTCTCACGAACCTTGAACCGCTTGATCGCGAAGCATTGCGAAAAGTTCTGACTGAGCCAAAGAATGCGATCGTAAAGCAATATGTCAAACTGTTCAAGATGGACGGCATAGAGCTTATGTTCAGCGATGACGCCCTTGATTTTATTGTAGATAAAGCTATTGAGTATAAACTTGGCGCCCGCGGGCTGAGATCAATCGTGGAAACGATAATGATAGATGCCATGTATGAGTTGCCTTCAAAGAAAATCAAAGAATTTATAGTCGACAAAGAGTATGCACTGAAAAAACTTCAGGAAGCTAATTTTGAAGTAGCATCTAAATTATAACCATCAAAATATCTCATCTCCTAAACGTATTATGACAACAAAAACGAAACTGACCGAAGCACTTAAACTCCATTTCGGATTTGATAATTTCAAGGGCAACCAGGAAGCTATTATGCAATCGTTGCTTGATGGTCATGATACATTCGTGCTGATGCCGACCGGAGGTGGGAAATCACTCTGTTACCAATTGCCGTCATTATTGTTGGAAGGTACGGCAATCGTAATTTCACCCCTTATCGCCCTGATGAAGAATCAGGTTGATGCCATGAGGAATTTCAGTGAGGACGACGGAGTCGCTCACTTTCTGAACTCGTCACTGAACCGCGGAGCGATAGATCAGGTAAAGAGTGATATTTTGAACGGGAAAACGAAGCTACTGTATGTAGCTCCGGAATCATTGACTAAAGAAGAAAATATTGAATTCCTAAAAACAGTTTCCATCTCATTTTATGCCGTTGACGAAGCCCATTGCATTTCAGAATGGGGTCACGACTTCCGACCTGAATACCGACGCAT
>CAZHHF010000032.1:12054-13968 GCA_964531905.1 uncultured Bacteroides sp. | reverse complement strand
AGCTCGTTGGGCTCATAACCCAAAGGTCGGAGGTTCGAGTCCTCCTCCCGCCACAAGAAAGAGAGTCGAAACTAATGTTTCGGCTCTTGCTCATTTTATGAAGCGTATAGATAGAGACAAAGATACAGTCCGACAGATGATCATGATATACTGTCGGTCAAATCATCACTCCGGCAACCGGCTATGTGATAAGTGCGCTATGCTTCTTGAATATGCATGGAGCCGTCTTGATCATTGTCCGCATGGAAACCTAAAACCGAGTTGCAGAAAATGTACGATCCACTGCTATGCCCAGACTCATAAAGAAGAAATAAAATCAGTGATGCGCTTTGCAGGTCCGCGGATGCCGTTCATTCATCCAATAGCAGCAATACGGCACCTTATCGATGAATGGACTTGAGTTCACCCAAACGCACATCTGCCACACATCTCCATAAATACATATTGATCTGCCAATCAAGCCGGCTTGATTTTAAATCACGCATAGTCGGCCGGTTATTTTCGTAAAAAAACTATATCTGCCGGAATATCACCCGTTTTTTGCGACCATTTCAGATTGCCTGAACGATCAAAACAATGAATACGTCCCGATGACACATAGTTACGGGCATCTGTTAGATATAAATCGCCGTTTTCAGGATTAATTGCTATGCAATAAGGCATCTTCACAGATTCTACTGTAGAGTTCTCAAAAAAATCAGTATCTATCCTTTTTTGAGTAGCAAGATCGATTATACCATAGGAATTACGCGTATAACCGGCAATCTCATTTCGCTCCGTCCCATAGTAATAGGCCGAATCACCCGATATAACCATTCGAGATACAGGAATATCAAGGTGAGCGGTTACAGCCCCAGCATCCGGATCTATCACATAAAGCGATGGAGGAACATCTCCGTTGTCACCACGTGAAGTGACGTATAGCAAACCATGCCGGTCTACTGCGATCCTGTTAAGATTAATACCTACATCAATCGTTGAAACAACTTCAAATGTCGCTATATCAATCACAGATACCGTCCGGTCATAGTTGGGTGCAAGATATCCTCCCGAATTAGCCACATAAAGCTTCCCGTTAACAACAGCTATATCTTCAGGCTGATACCCTACGGTAACACTACCAACTACTTCGAGCGACAACGTATCGACCTTGAACACTGCGCCACACGGAGATTTCGGGTCAACCCCTACCGGAGCCACATAACTCGTCACATACAGATATTTGCCATGACCTACAGCAGCCCTACAGTTAGCAATGTCGATCTTATTAATCCGCCGGGCCGTTCGCGCATCCATAACCTCTACTTTATGACTGCAGTTAATCATCGCATAAAGTTTCGATCCATATATGACCATACTGTTACCGACGTCACCCAATTCCTTGACAGCCGATGGATTACGTTCGGAATATATATTTCTTATATAATTTCCAGCCGTAGCATCGAAATAATCGAGAGAGGCCTTGTTGGATCCCATATTGCCCTCGTTTAAAAGATAGAATCCCATGATATCACCATCGGTTCCCGGAGCCACGGGAGTAGTTTCCGATGGAAACACATAGATCTCATCTCTGCAACCTTGTGCTGAAATGAGAACTATAACAAGAGCGATTAAATGTAACAGTCTCTTCATTTAACAACTATACGTTCAATACCGGCTACTTCAGTCGACAATTCACCAAGACGTCCGTTCACCGAAAGAATCGCTGTGGTTACCTTCACATAACTGAATGATTTAAGATCTACATGAACTCCAGATTTATCAACGGCATCTTTAAGGTCCAGTACCGACTGCTCGGAATTGTTCGGATAACTGTCGGCATAACCCAGATATGGAGTGAACTTATAGTCAGCACCGATCAGTTCCGTATTTCGTGGCAACATCTTTGCCGTAAATGTAATCGATTCATCATCT
>CAZHHF010000032.1:0-12044 GCA_964531905.1 uncultured Bacteroides sp. | reverse complement strand
CCGGCCTTAGGTTTATTATAAGTCACAGTAATCTCTTTTGCTTCTGCGTAATGTTCACCGGCAATATCAAACCATTCCTTACCATCAGCAGAAACCGATACAATACCAGGTTCCGAACCATTCGGGATTGCATTTCCTACTATACGGAAACGACCGCTTACAGGAGCTTCAGTCTTCATTACTATATAACCACCGAAGGCACCTAACGAAACAGGCACACCATCAGCGATATCCTCATTAGCTTGCTTAAGCACATCAGAATATGAATCACCCGATTCTACTTCAGGAAGTTCATTTACAAACTGTCCAGGAGCCGGCACATACTCTGTCACAGTGACTTTCACCGACATTGCTGTTTCTTCACCATCATTTTCACCGGGAATCTCATTTTTATTTCCAGAACATGCCGATGCAAACAGCAACATCACCGATGATAATGTATATATAATTTTATTATTCATATACTGTTTATATATTTAGTTTTAACGATACTTTATAATTCCTGCCGGGCATCGGATAATTAAGTACAACCTCGTAGGCCTGATTAAACAGATTATTAATCTCCAGTCCCGCACGCCATTGCATACCAAACAGACGGAAATCGCGGTTTACTGAAACATCATGGGTATACCACGGTTGCTCAAGATTTTCAGGTATATTTTCCTGAGCATTATACCGTCGACCGGTATATATAAAACTATAATTCATGCGCCACAATTTCCATTCAGCTGAGGCCGCCACCGAGGCCGAGTGTCTTGGGATATAAGGAATCTGATGATGATAGAATAGATCATCACGGTCGGTAACGTCAATCGCCTGCTGATAAGTGTAGTTCGCTCTCAGTTCAGCTGTCACGTTGTCCACCGCAAGCCCGCATCGCGTGGCAAGCTCCACCCCTTTTATGTCGACCTCACCAAGATTAAGCATAGTCCACCGGAACTGCTGTCCGGCCGGATAAGCGATTATTTTATCGGTAACCCTATTATAGTACGCATCGAACTGAAACGCTACTTCATTTACTATTCCGTGATTTATAGGAATTGTTATCCCCGATCCCATATCATACTGCATTGTAAATTCCGGCTTAAGATCTTTATTACCTATCTCAGTGTAATATAGATCATTGAATGTAGGCATCCTCATCGAACGCTTCACAAATCCGTTTATATCCCATTTTAAACCCAGAATCGGCTTGAACGATAAAAAGAGAGCCGGCTGATATTCCGAACGCGATTTGTCTCGACGGCCACGAGCATGATCCTGAATATAGGTTGCCAAAATACTTGCCTGCGCCTTAAAACGGACCGACGAATATGCAGCTGCCACAGCGACCATTTCGGTCATACGCGAAGGGAACAGAAAATTTCGCAGATCGGCATTCATCGTATTCCATATATAATCGGTAGATAGACTCACATCCCACCTCTGATCAATGCGGAACAGCTGAGCCATCGACAGATACAATTCCTGCTGATAATATCGGTTATTTACATACAGTTCACGCGGATCGTCGCGCAGATATCTCATGTAATCCCATGCCCATTTTGCATTAGCCTTAAGATGGTAACGCTTTGTAAACAGATACTCGAGCGATCCCTGAGCCATGAAATTACGATCCCATTGGCGTTCACCTTTCCGGAACACATTGTTAACTATCGCACCCGGAACACCGTGGTTCGCATCGTAATAATAAACTTTACCCTGATATGTTCCGTGGTCAAGGAAACCAAATAATGAAATTTCGGAATGTAACGATGAAACGTCACCGCCGTGACGCGTAGCCGTTGTATCGTAAGCCACACTGTTATCAAGATTCAACCGTCGGTAACGGAACTTGTAACGTCCGTTGGCATAAGTATAGCCTAACGATGCCGACAAGCTTAACGAACGTGACAACTTGTGTTCATAAACAGCCGACGGATTCACGAGTCCGAAACTTCCGCCCTTAATGCCGGCTCGGAAATGATACTTATCATCACCGCTGAATCGGGGACGGCGCGTGCGGATATATATAGAACCCGAAGATCCGAAATCTGAAGCACTTTGGAGTATATTTGACTTCTGGCCGTTATATAATTCTATCTCCTCGATATTTTCAAGAGAATAACGACCAAGATCCACCTGACCGTTCTGGGCGTTACCGAGCTTTATTCCATCGTAATAAACACCCGTATGATTCGAACCCATAGAACGGATATTTATAGTCTTCACGCCACCGATACCTCCAAAATCCTTTACCTGAACCCCTGAAAAATAGCGTAGCGCATCAGCTACCGAATTAGAATTAAGATTCTCAATCTGCTCGGCCGACATACGCTGCGATGCAATTATTTCTTTTCGACGGTTAGCGGTGACAATAACGTCATCTATCTGCCTTATTGAGTCGAGCCATTCTCCGTTATAATATTGAACTTCCCCTGCCGTGATTTCAATCACAGCCTGAAACGATAGTAGAAGCAGAAATGCGAAACGTCTCAAGGGCATGGCGGGTATGCAGAATAAAGCACAAAGTTACCATTAAAAGTTTTATAATGAAACTGAATCGGTTTAAATTAAGGTTGATTAACAACATTAAAGGCGACATGCCTCAACAGCACATCGCCTTTAAAATATTCAGGATATATTTCTTTAATAAATGATTTTACGATGATCAGAAGTGATCAGGAACTGACCACGTACAGGATTAAGAACTTCACGGCCCGTAACATCAAAATATCTGATGGGAGCATTGGAATCTACTTCAATTTCCGTTATTCCGGCTGTTAGATCAGGCAACTCGTCAGCAGTAGCCTCATGATCGAAAGCCATATACCACTTCGACGCAGGGTCACCAGGAACCCATATCACGATATGTCCGTTATTTTGACCACCTTGATGAATTGCAGCGTAACTCTTATTTCCCGGTTCTGAATCACATAGAGTGGTAAGCCCATCTATTGTGCTTTCTGAAATATATTCGTGCGCATCGGAAGCGTTCTTCACCATCACAAATGCAGTTTCGGTTGCCGATGGCGACTGACCTATAAATGACTTGGTGGCAGGATGATAGATAATCCAACCTTTTGAATCGTCATTCTTA
This sequence comes from uncultured Bacteroides sp., assembly GCA_964531905.1. Lineage (GTDB taxonomy): Bacteria > Bacteroidota > Bacteroidia > Bacteroidales > Muribaculaceae > CAJUPY01. The sequence goes on along the minus strand of CAZHHF010000032.1, from coordinate 8,965 downwards.
CGCACAAATGTAAATTTCGTATCATCGGCCGGTTCTGAAACCGATTTCAGATTAACGCCGTTGGACGTGAGCCAGCGGTCACCGAACGAATACTTACCGTTATGGGCGCTCTTGAGAGTATAAACTCCACCGTTGGCTATTGTTATAAAGCCTCCTCCCGAAGCGATCGCCTCATTGAATTTAATATAATTATCAACCGACGGATTCTCATGATAATCAGCAGCCGCCATCTCTGCATCCGGATTACCATTACCATCCGGCTGACCTACAAATTCTCCCGGAGTACCGGAAGGAGCCTCAGTCATAAGGCGGTAATCGACAACTCCTTTAGTAAGGGCTGTGCTTACCAGTCCATCTACATCCGGACTATATTCATATTCTCCACCGGTAATATCCTCGATTGAAAGATTGCGGTAAACTTCGCAATAAGCTTTACCATAAGTTTCTTCTTCATAAAGGAATCCGAGAGTATTGTCGTGCTGCCAGCACATTGTTGAGTAGCACGATCCCATTTTCGATATCTGAATACGACCGTTCCATTCAGTAAACGCTTGAGGAGTAGCAATATCGGCAGCCTTATCAAGAACTTTCCATGCAATGCTGACGTTACGTCGTGATCCCCCGTATGGAAATGACTGCAGAGCCATATATGATTGCTTACCGCTGGTTACATTACGCACCGGCAGAATCATGATCTCGCCGTTACATGCATTTATTGATCCCATACCCATATCGGTAGCAACTGCGTTACCCCAAGTTCCTTCGGCGGCATTGATATCGGTATAGTGGAATATATTGAAATGACGGTTTCCGGAATTACGACGCGCAGCAAGCAGAACCGAGCCGTCGGGGAGTTCCTCTGCCTTAGGTTCATCGCCTAATGACGCCACCGGAGGAGTCATCGGATCACCGAGAATATTCCAGCTCTGACCGAAATCATCGGTGTATAGCACCCAGTTGGATACGGTTCCCGAGGCCGCATGATAACCGCTCATCACAGCATATACACGGTAATAATCACCCACCTTAATATATTTACTCTGAACCATTCGGCCTGAACCGAAGAACTGGCTGTCGACATACCCGTTAGGTACGGTGCCGTCAAACAACGAATAAATATCTTCGGTAATATTGGTAAACTCAGTCCACGTATCACCTCCATCATCAGAATACCATCGTGCAACCTGATTCGGGTTATTCCTTCGTCCTGACCAGAAGGGGGTTCGACCGCACACACTGACAACCAATACTTTACCGGTCTCACGATCGCTTACCATAGCCGGATCACCGAAACCACAGTCGGGATTTTCAAGTGACGTCGCTAAGGTTCCCTTACCGGTTCCCTGGGCAACCGGATTTCCCGATGCATTACGCATGTGATCAGGAGTAGACCACGTTTTACCATTATCATCGGAATACGACATATATAGGTCGATACGCCCATTGCCTATATCAGCACCGCTGTAACGATAATCATTTATAGCCAGCAGACGTCCCTTATTCTTACCGTTCTCAATAGTTGTGATCGACGGTATTCGATAACATATCCTATAATCGGAAGTACCATCATAGCGGAATACCACCGTCCCAAGCATTTTCTGAGTAGCACGGCGATATGTTATGCTCATGTCGGTAAGCTGAATACCTTTGTTAGCATTAGCCGGATTGGCAGTTACATTAAGTTCCGATGAAGCCGACTCGCTAAGATTCGAAACGGAGAAATGCTGAATAGCATCGGTTGCCACCAACGAATTATCACTACCATTGGAAACTGTCAGTTGTGCTGTATAGTAGCCGTCTTTCCGGAAATCAAATTCATATCCACACACATAAGTTCCCTCAGGAGCATAGAATCCCCACGCTCCGGTTACTGTTCCAGTATAAATCTTTATATGACTATGATCCAGCGCAGGCTGCATGTTGTTGGCCGACGTACTGAACCTAACTTTTGATTCATTATGAGTCCATGACGAATACCATGATGCAGTTGTGCTGCCCGAAGTGTTAGTAAACGTACCGTTTGACGTGCCGTCAACTCTAATGGTTCTTTGCGCCCACACCACCTGTACTGCCGAATTGATATCAGTACCGGTTGTCAAGAATGCGAGACGCGAACTACGGTTATTCATCGTTTTTGCTGGTTCCCCGGCTTCACTAACAAAATAAGCCGGAACATCTTCGCCAAGCAAATCAGTGGTTCTGAACTGCCATCTGTAACAATAGGCATCATTGCCAGGCTCTTTTAAAGAAACGTATGATCCACTTCCATTAGTTCCCAACATAAAAATAGAAGCAGAAAGCTGCAGTGAGGCACCTGCAGCCTTATTATATATCTGATACCCTTCCTCATTATTACCCACAAAGCACCATAGATCGGCATCGCTGAATTCTGTTGTGTTCTTAGTCAGATTCATAAGGGGATAATTCGGGATATAAGTCCAGTGATAGCCTGCACTTCCTATCTGAATTGTGTACCAGTTAGTTTCAGGATCAAACTGACCGTCATTAATTGTGGTGGTCAAAAATTGCGGAGATGTTCCGGTCGTTTGAGCCACAACCATAGAACAACATGCCGACAACATAAGCACCGACACTACGAATCTGTTAATTATCTTCATGTTAAATAATTGCGGATTATTTTGGTTTATAATTTTCCAAAGAAAATGGTTATTTGCGCTAAGTTACAAATAATTTTTCTATAAACCTCTGAAAATTCGTTTTTTAACAGAATTATAACCTATAATCACATAAGATAAATGCCGTTCCGGCCACAGATCTCGACCTGATCATCGGGCCACACCGACGCCTGTACCTCACCAATATGAGCTTTCTGAAGAAGAAACATACACAGACGACTCTGACCGATACCGCCGCCTATGGATTGTGGCAATTCACCTGCAAGCAAACTCGAATGGAACGAGAGTTTCGATCTTTCCATACACTCCTTTGCATCAAGTTGACGAAGCATCGCATCGGCATCAACCCTGATTCCCATTGACGACAGTTCAAATGGAATCTGCAACACCGTGTTCCACAATATTATATCACCGTTCAGGCCAGTATATCCGTCCTCGTTCAACGTCGTCCAGTCATCATAGTCTGGCGCACGAAGATCATGAGGCTTTCCATCGCCGAGCGGAGCGCCGATACCTATAATAAATACCGCACCTTTCTCACGGGCGATTTCTGCTTCGCGTTCTTTCGCATCAAGATCAGGATAGCGCTGTCTTAGTTCTTCAGAATGAATAAAATATATATCATCCGGAAGAGTCGGGGTAATATGAGGATAATGCTCATAAACTATCGCCTCAGTCTCTTTTACAGCTTTATAAATTGTTCTGACACAGTTTTTAAGATACTCAAGATTACGATCGGAAGGAAGAATTGTCTTCTCCCAGTCCCATTGATCAACATATAAAGAATGGATATTGTCAAGATCTTCATGCGATCTGATAGCATTCATATCTGTATACAGACCAAAACCCGGAGCGATACCATACGCACCCAGTTTAGCCCTTTTCCATTTCGCCAACGAGTGAACAACTTCAGCTCGACGGTTCTCACACGCCTTAACCTCAAAAGTGACTGCACGCTCAACACCATTGAGATCATCATTCAGTCCGGTTCCCGAAAGAACAAAGATCGGAGCGGTAACCCTTCGCAGATTCAACAGCTTGGCAAGCCGGATCTGAAAGTTGTCTTTAATCAGTTTGATAGCTTCCTCGGTTGTTTCCGGAAGCAGTTTAAGTCGATACGATTGTGGAATAATCAGGCTCATTGTATTTATATTTTTCAATTACGCAGCAAAGATATAACAATAAATAACAAAATACAATATATTTTGCAAAATATTTAGCAAAAGGCTACTATTTCTCAAAATAACCATTCATATTGCCACAAAACACACAATCTATCAGAACGAGAACTGAACCATCGCACCCACACGACGCGCCCAACGCTCTTCGTGGCTGAAATTTTCACGTCTGCCAAGATTAAATTCAGCAGCAGTCTGAATCCTCGGTGTAAGATTCCAGTAAATATTTGTAGCGATATAAAGTCCGCTACGGTATTCATCGGGAGATACACTCTTTGACGGACGATAAGCGGCACCACCGACAGTTGCCGACACAAACAGATTAGGCAAAATATTGTACTGCACGGCGCCATAGCCTCCGAATGCAGCCGGAGCATAGAGATGGCCCTGACGTTCAGGATCGGCCACCAAATCGTAATTACCAATCAGCCAGTCACCACCAAGACCTGCATATCCGTAACCTCCGTTAAAGCAGCCGTAAATTGTTATGTGGCGTTCAGGCTGCCATTTACCTGTCAGCTGAAGTCCCCAGCCGGCAACATTATGATTTTTCTCAGCAATAAGATCACGATAAGGCAGGAAACGCAAAATACCTGCTAATCGCACATGATTTCCACTGCCCCAACTATACTGGCCAAACGCAGCAATATCAGGAACATACTGTTCTACTTTGGCGGTATAGCTGTCGGTAGCTATCTGATCGGAAGGACTCTCTACCGAAGCGGCAACGGTAAAACCTTTGGGAAGATTATGCATCCATCTTACCAGTACCGACGTAGCGCTCATTTTGCAGTTCGGACCTGAAGCGTCAACAGTAGGAGGTAGAGCCGACGGATCGCTGAAAGTCGAGTTTGCATAACCGATAGTAAAGTCGTTGATTACCGCGTATGCCTTTTTCAGATGAAAGTCACGCGAACTGTAACCGTTAAAATTTGCTTCGATATATACCTGATAATCACCCCAAGACTTATTATTTCCTATAACACGAAAATATAGTGACGTTCCCGAAGGTGTGGTACCTAAATATCGCTCACGCAGCGGATTTTTCTGCATCGGGATAAGATATGGAGAGAAACCTGGAGCCGGAATAGCACCACCCCAATCGAAATACCCTCTCATTCTGACACACCCTCCGATACCTGCGGCAAGAGTGGCATCCTTACTCATGAACAGGAAATAAGGAGCGAGCGGATCGGAAAAATGCCTGAACTGATCTACATAAAATTTCCTTATCATATTATTGACTGAATCCTGCTTTACAAGCTCACCATCACCCACAAAAACTATCTTGTGGTCACGTATTGTTGAATCCATCTGCACATCAGTCAGATGCTGTCCGTAAGCACTTGAAACACATGTGCCGGCCAATATAGCGGCTGCCACTAACCTTGAAAAATATTTTCCCGTCTTCATAAATAAAAATAGTTGTTTAATCAAATAACACCGGAAAATATCAAAATGTTTCCGTTACATGTACCACTATAATCAGGAAAAAACGTAACTTTGTAACCTGAAATCAAAACTAAGGTAAAATCTGATTATCATATTGACATCATGGCTAAAAAAGCACTTTTAATGATTCTTGACGGATGGGGCATCGGCAACCATTCCAAAGGTGACGTTATCGCAACCACTCCTACACCCTACTGGGACTACCTTCTCAACACCTATCCCCACTCACAACTTCAGGCAAGTGGAGAAAACGTAGGTCTGCCCGACGGACAGATGGGAAACTCGGAAGTAGGACATCTAAATATCGGAGCCGGACGTGTTCTATATCAGGACCTCGTAAAAATCAACAAAGCCATAAAAGAAGGCACCATCCTCGATAATCCTGAAATAAAAAGTGCATTCTCCTACGCACGCGACAACGGAAAAGCGATCCATTTCATGGGCCTCACTTCCGATGGTGGCGTACACTCATCACTCGATCATCTTTTCGCGCTCTGCGATATTGCAAAACAATACGGCCTTGAAAAAGTCTATATTCACTGCTTCATGGACGGACGCGATACCGATCCCCGCAGCGGAAAAGGATTTATTGAACAGCTTACCGAACATTGTAAGAAATCAGCCGGAACAATAGCTTCAATCATCGGCCGATTCTATGCTATGGACCGCGATAAACGCTGGGACCGTGTCAAAGTCGCTTACGATCTACTTGTTGAAGGTAAAGGAGAACAAGCAACCGATATGGTGGCAGCCATGCAACAGAGCTACGACAACGACGTGACCGACGAGTTTATCAAGCCCATCAACAACGCCACTGTCGACGGAACCATCAAAGAAGGTGATGCCGTTATCTTCTTCAACTACCGAAACGACCGCGCCAAAGAGCTGACTATCGCGCTCACACAGCACGATATGCCCGAGGAAGGAATGAAAACTATCCCTGGATTGCAATACTACTGTATGACCCCTTACGATGCGTCGTTCACCGGACTCCATATCCTTTTTGACAAAGAAAATGTAGAGAATACTCTCGGTGAATACCTCTCATCGCTCGGAAAAAAACAGCTCCACATCGCCGAAACCGAAAAATACGCTCACGTAACATTCTTCTTCAACGGCGGACGCGAAACTCCCTACGAAGGCGAAGAACGAATCCTCGTGGCATCGCCGAAAGTAGCGACCTACGACATCAAGCCCGAGATGAGCGCCTACGAAGTAAAGGATAAACTCGTTGAAGCGATCAACACAGGAAAATTCGATTTCATTGTTGTCAACTATGCCAACGGCGACATGGTAGGCCACACCGGTATCTACGAAGCTATCCAGAAAGCGGTTATTACAATCGACGAATGTGTGATGGACACAGTGGAAGCAGCCAAGAAAAACGACTATGAAGTAATCATCATAGCCGACCACGGTAACGCCGACAACGCAATCAACCCCGACGGATCGGCCAATACAGCCCACTCACTGAATCCCGTTCCGTGTGTCTATGTAACCGCCGACAAAGATGCCAAAGTGGAAAACGGAATCCTTGCCGACGTAGCGCCCACCATTCTACATATCATGGGACTGCAGCAGCCCAAAGAAATGACCGGAAAGAATCTTATCGAAGGATAAACTATTAGATATCCGTTGAAAACATTAACCGGAGGTTGTGCCGAAACTGGCACAACCTCCATCTTTTATCACCGGCACGCCAACCGGTTTGCACGTTATGCCAACTAATGTGCAATACGTTAAGTTTATGTTAAAGTAAGCAAATACCGGATTTTTTTACTACATTTGTAAAACAACAATAACAATCTAAAACAACGATAGGAATTATGGCAAAAGTACATGGTGCCGTCATCATAGATTCTGAACGATGCAAAGGGTGCGACTTATGCGTTGTGACATGCCCTACTGACACTCTGTCGCTGCAACCCAAAGAAGTCAATAACCGTGGATATCACTTCGCCTACCCCTCAAATCCCGAAGCATGTATCGGCTGTGCAGCCTGCTCAACTGTATGCCCCGACGCATGTATCGAAGTTTACCGGCTCGTAGAGAAATAAATCACTCATATAAACAGCAATACATTATAATATATATGAATCAGGAAGTCAGACTGATGAAAGGAAACGAAGCTATCGCACACGCCGCAATCCTCTACGGATGCGACGGATACTTCGGATATCCAATCACACCTCAATCGGAAGTTCTTGAGACCCTTGAAGCCGAAATGCCGTGGGAAACTACCGGAATGGTCGTTCTGCAGGCTGAAAGCGAAGTCGCTTCAATCAATATGGTCTACGGAGGAGCAGCGACAGGAAAAGCCGTTATGACATCATCATCAAGCCCCGGAATAAGCCTGATGCAGGAAGGAATATCCTACCTCGCTGCATCGGAACTTCCCGCGCTGATTGTAAACGTAATGCGAGGAGGTCCAGGACTCGGAACAATACATCCGTCACAAAGCGATTATTTCCAGGCAACAAAAGGAGGAGGCCACGGTGACTATCATCTGATAGTACTTGCACCGGCAACCGTACAGGAAATGGCCGACTTCGTGGCACTCGGATTCGATCTCGCTTTCAAATACCGCACGCCGTCGATGATACTCGCCGACGGAATAGTCGGACAGATGATGGAGAAAGTAGTTCTCCCGGAACAACGTCCCCGACGCACCGAAGAAGAAATCGCCCGTCAATGTCCGTGGGCTGCCACAGGAAACTCAAAAGGACGCCGCCCTAACATCATCACATCGCTCGAACTCGATTCGGCGATTATGGAGAAAAACAATGAACGCTTCCAGGCGACATACCGCGAGATTGAGCGTAACGAAGTTCGCTATAAAGAATACTACACTGAGGATGCCGAATATCTCATGATTGCTTTCGGATCAGTAGCCCGAATATGCCTGAAGGCAATCGAAGAAGCACGTAAGGAGGGAATCCGCATCGGACTCATCCGTCCCGTGACACTATGGCCATTCCCTTACGACGCAATCGCCCGTGTAGCCGAAAAAGTAAAAGGAATACAAGTTGTGGAACTCAATGCCGGCCAGATGATTGAAGATGTAAGGCTCGCCGTCGGACGCAAAATGAAAGTAACTCACTTCGGACGCATGGGAGGCATAATCCCTAATCCTAACGAAATTCTTAACGCATTCCGCAACGACTTCATTTCAACTGCCCAATAATCATGAAACCCGAAGAAATAATATCACCCGAAAACCGGGTATATGCACGCCCGCGACTGCTCAACTCCAACACGATGCACTACTGTCCCGGATGCAGCCACGGTGTTGTTCATCGTCTCGTGGCAGAACTGATCGAAGAAATGGGACTTGAAAACCGCTCGATTGGCATCGCACCTGTAGGATGCGCGGTATTCGCCTACAAATATATCGACATTGACTGGATTGAAGCTGCCCACGGACGCGCGCCGGCGCTCGCAACCGCAGCCAAACGCCTTAATCCCGACCGACTTGTGTTCACCTATCAGGGTGACGGCGACCTCGCAGCGATCGGAACCGCAGAAACCATCCATGCTGCTAACCGTGGAGAAAACATCACAATTATCTTCATCAACAACGGAATCTACGGTATGACCGGTGGACAGATGGCACCTACCACACTCGAAGGGATGAAAACCGCCACCACCCCCTACGGACGCCGCCCCGACCTCAACGGATATCCGCTCAACATTTCCGAT
>CAZHHF010000031.1:0-14045 GCA_964531905.1 uncultured Bacteroides sp. | reverse complement strand
CGGTGACCTCTACGGTTATGTGATCTCACCCGATGTTGTTGACTGTATCGACGAAAATGACTATGTCTACAAATATTACATTGCCGAATCAAGTTTCGCACCGGCATGGGACTCTCCCTATCCTACCGTCCCTGAAGGTTCATTACAATCAAACATCGGCGACGCACGTGTCAACGTGTGGGGACTCCGCTCCGAGTCAATGTATTATCTCGTGGCCGAATGTCTGATCCGTGACAATAAAATTACTGAAGGACTCGCACAAATCGACAAGGTACGCGCTACCCGTATCGAGGATCCCGAAATATATGCCGATAAAACAGGTCTGACCGAAGCTGAGGCCATGAAACTCCTTCAAACCAGCAAACGATATGAGTTCATCAAAACTTTCGAAAACTTCTTCGACCGTAAAAGATGGAACTCTGAAGAGAAGTACAAGGAGTCGATCACACGCGATCTCACCGATCTCGGACTCGGAACCTATACCATCTCACCCGATTCTCCGCTCTGGGTATTCCCCTTCCCAATAAACGCTGTGACTCACAACAAGTCGCTTACCCAGAACTATCAGCAGAAATAGTTTCCACGATATTCTATATTCTCATCAAAATAAGTTATACGCTTTTTCATAATGATTCGAAAATTCCCGGAAGTGAAATTCAAAAGGCACTTCCGGGAAATATCGCGAAAACAACAAATCAAGATATAATATTCATAAGCAAATACATTACATTTATTCCTTTTAATATCTAATATTACGGCGCATGGATCGTGACGATTCGTGTGCCTGATTTTTATAAACTAATTTTGGTCATTATACGTTTTTTTAATATTTTTACGCCACAACAAAACGTTAACTCTATGCGACTATCACGAATCATTAAATTTTTCGCCGCTGTTGGCATCGCCTTCAAAGCCACGGCTGCCGATCCCACCGCAACCCGTTATGATGCCGCTCAATGCGAAGGGAGTCTGACTCCATATCCCATACCTGAGGAACGAGCCGAATATCCCGATTCGCTCAAACCGGTTCATATCAACCATGTGGGACGCCACGGAGCGCGCTATCCGGCGGCTCCGACTCACCCGGTGAAGCTGATGCAGATTCTTGCCAAAGCCGATTCGCTCGGATCCATCACTCCACTTGGCCGAAAACTTCAGGCGATCACTAATGAAGTTATTGAGCGGAGTCATAATCAATGGGGTGCGCTTGACTCGCTCGGTATGGCCGAGCAGCGCGGAATTGCATCGCGAATGTTCGTTGCTTTCCCCCGCCTGTTCGACAATACTAAAATCAACGCCATATCATCATATTCGCCCCGATGCATGATGAGCATGTTCTGCTTCACCCATCAGCTTGACCGACTCAACAATCACGTGGAGATAACCACTTCCACCGGGCGTCAGAATTCGGTGTTGATGCGTCCGTTTGACGTCGACAATGATTATCTTGAGTTCCGTAAGGCTGCTCGCTGGGAAACACCCTACATGAACTATTACCGTCACGTTGTTCCGCTCACCGCACTGCGCCGGGTAGTAGGTGATAAATTCCCTTTACCCGACAATGATGATTCACGTGAGATGGCTCTGATGGAATATTACGTTATAGCCGGTCTGAGCTGCATGTCAATGGACGTGGACGCGCTTCAGTTCTTCACTATCGAAGAATATAACGCATTGTGGTCATGCTTCAATCTGCGACAGTATCTACAGCGCACGGCAACTACGATATCGACCGTTCCGGCCGACATCACGTCGCCACTGATCCTCGACCTTATCAGCACAACCGATAATTTCATCAACGGAAGCAATGAAGCGACCGTCAATCTAAGGTTCGGTCACGCCGAGACCTTGATGCCGCTGCTGTCACAAATGCGCCTGAAGGGATGCTACTATATGACCAACTATTTCGATACGGTTGCCCTTCACTGGAAAGACTTCTATGTCGTTCCTATGGCGGCTAATCTGCAGATGATACTTTTCCGTTCGGAATCGGGACGCTATTATATCAGGGTAGATCTCAACGAACAACCGGTATCCCTGATTCCCGGCAACGATTCAATCTATGTTCCGTGGGAAGCCGCACGTTCTTACCTGATGAAATGTATTCCGCTTTATTATAATTAAAAAAGACTCCTTACAACATCGAGTGACTGCAAGTCACGAAGATTATCGAGGTGGAGTGAATAGAAATCGAGAATAACATCGACAACGCGGTTCCGCTGATCACGGTTAAAACGGAAAAATCCCATGTTACGCATGGTTATACGCGAAAGCAGATATGCTTCGGCCGCCTCATCGCGATCGAGATATTTCCCGTGTAAAGGCGCCGATGTTCTGAATACACCGTCGATCATATCGAAAACGCGTCCACGACGGTAGGTAGAGAAATCAGGCTCAATGCCGAGATATTTCTGCATGGTAACCATGAAGGCTATGTGAAAATTAGCCAAAGAAGTTCCGGTAGCTGTTCCGAGCCTGTCGACAGCGTCGACAATAAAGTCAAACAGAGCCTCGTCGGGTTGCTGTTCGCGAAGAGTCGAATTAAGAAAATCGGCGATAAAAAGTGCGGTCACGCTCTTAAGCGGATTATCTGCGAAATCGAACCCTCCCGGCCGGCTTACATCACGCATTGACAGCAGATCACGCCCGGGCCTGATGTCCACTGTGCAATCAACGCAACTGAGCGGCATCATCAACGCTTTCCGTCGCTGAGCTTCGCGTCCTTGCCCGGCCGGAGTCAGAAACGATATCCGTCCTTCCTGCCTTGAATAAGCAGTCACAATCGTGCTGCGGTCATTGTAACGGACCGACCGTAGAATTATACACTGAAGGTTTTTATACATACATTTTTCTTTCCTAATACCTGATGCAAGAAGCTGCGGGCGGTCAAACCGGTGCAAAAGTAACCCTTATATATGACTGAATACCATTTAAAAATCTAAAAAAAACTTAAAATACAACTTTTGAGTAAAAAAATTTGCGTGTTTAAAAAAATCGCTTTAACTTTGCACTCGCTTAATGAGATAAGTACGTTCATAAAGCATGGCCCATTCGTCTATCGGCTAGGACGCAAGATTTTCATTCTTGAAAGAGGAGTTCGATTCTCCTATGGGCTACAAATAAACCGAAAAACTTCGAATAGTAAAAGTAATTTCCCATAATGGCAAACCACGACTCATCTAAAAAGAGAATTCGCCAGACGATCAAACGTCGTCTCCACAACCGCTACTACGAAAAAAGCGCCCGTAACGCTGTTCGTCGTCTTCGTCGCATGACAAATGTTGAGGAAGCTAAAGCAGAATACATCAAAGTATCAGCAATGCTCGACCGTCTTGCATCTAAAAAGACCATCTCTAAGAACAAAGCATCTAACCTCAAGAGCAAGCTTGCCCGTCACATCAATAAGCTCGCTGCTTAATTCAGGAAACTAAAAAATAACGATACTGCTTAGCTACCAGTTAGCGGTATCATGATGGCCCATTCGTCTATCGGCTAGGACGCAAGATTTTCATTCTTGAAAGAGGAGTTCGATTCTCCTATGGGCTACGCAGAATCAATCCCGGTATCGACTGATATCGGGATTTTTTTATCCCATAAAATGCAGCTTAACAAATCTTAAGCCATCTAAGCCGTTTCAGGATAGTATATGAACGGCTCCTGCATATCGACCTTAAAAAAAAAATTGTATCTTTGCACTATTACTCATTTAATACATGCATATATGACCGACGACATCATAAAGAAACTTGAAAAAGACCCCGACGGCCTGCTGACATACGAATACATAGCCAACCACATCGACAATATTCATCCCGATATCGACACACTGATAAACAACATGTTGCGCGTTGACCGTAACGGTCAGTTTCTCGTAAGCACAGCCCGCTACCTCAACGCCATCGACCCGGTGGAGTTTGCAAAGTCCATAAAAGAACTCGTAGCTGGAGCCATTGAACGCGATCGTGAGCATCAGTACATCGGCACTCTTCTCCCCGAACTTTACGGGCCTGATTATGCAGAACATGCCGAGGAACTGTGTGCCGCCGACAATAATTTCCGCCGCATCTATAAACGTCTGTTCCCCAAAGGATTTTAATGAAACAGATAATCGCCCTCGCAATCTTATTACTGATCGCGACAGCCAACATAAACGCACAAAAACAGAAACTGATGAACAGCGACAAAAATACTCAAGACGCAATAGTTGACATAAAGACATCACTTGGCGATATAAAAGTCAAACTTTATGGAGACACACCGCTCCACCGCGACAATTTCCTGAAACTTGCACGGGAAGGATACTATGACGGACTTCTTTTTCACCGAGTTATCAACGACTTCATGATTCAAGGCGGAGATCCTGAATCAAAAAACGCCGAACCCGGAAAAATGCTCGGTTCAGGAGGTCCCGGCTACAATATCGACGCCGAAATAAATTATCCTAAACACTTCCACCGCCGCGGTGTGCTTGCCGCCGCACGCGAAGGTGATGAAGTGAATCCGGAGCGCCGCTCTTCGGGATCACAGTTCTATATCGTGACCGGAAAGACTTATAATGACTCTACCCTGGCTCAGATGGAAAAAAGAATGTTGCTCGACCGTCAGCAGGAACTTTTCCGTAAACTCGCTCAGGAAAACCGCGATACCATCATGTCGCTCCGTAGAAACCGTGACCACGCCGGTCTCGAGAAACTTCAGCAGGAACTCATTTCCCGTGTTGAAGCAGAGACTGCTGCGAATCCCGTAAAGATACCGGCTGAGATCAAAGAAGCTTACAAGACCGACGGAGGAACACCTCATCTCGACGGAGCATATACCGTTTTCGGCGAAGTCATCGAAGGAATGGATATTGTCGATGCGATCCAGAAAGTCGATACCGACCGAAACGACCGCCCTAAAAATGATGTTCGCATAATATCCATTAACGTCGAATGAATGTTCAGCGTCTGACACTTCCCAACGGTCTCCGCATTGTTCACCACCGCGACACCACAACCGCAATGGTGGCTGTGAATGTGCTTTACGACGTTGGTGCGCGCGATGAACAACCGCATCAGACCGGGATAGCCCATCTTTTCGAGCATCTTATGTTCGGTGGATCGGTCAATATACCCGATTTCGACGCTGCAATAGAGAACGCCGGCGGAATCGACAACGCCTGGACAAGTAACGACTTCACGAATTTCTACGATGTGGTGCCTGCCCAGAATGTAGAAACAGCATTCTGGCTCGAAAGCGACCGAATGCTCTCACCGGCATTCACCGAGAAAGGACTCCAAGTACAGAAAAATGTAGTTATCGAGGAATTCAAGCAAACGTGTCTGAATCGCCCTTACGGTGACACATGGCATCATCTGCGCCGGTTAGCCTACACCGAACATCCCTACCGATGGCCGGTAATAGGCATTGAACCGGCTCATATTGCCGGTATAACTCTCGATGACGCGCGTCAGTTCTTCAATACCCATTATTCTCCGTCAAACGCTATTCTTGCCGTCAGCGGAAATATCACTGCTGAGGAGACTTTCCGCCTCGCAGAAAAATGGTTCGGTGACATTCCCTACCGTGAAATCGCTCCGCGTAAACTACCGGCAGAACCTGATCAGAGAGAGAGCCGTAGACTCGAAATAGAAGGCGATATACCGGCGACCTCCCTTACGATCGGTTTCAAAATGGGGGGATACGGATCGGAATTTTACCGGCCGGCCGATATCCTGACGGACATTATGTCATCGGGCCGATCATCGCGATTCTACCGAAACCTTCTCCTGAAGACAGGACTGTTCACCGACGTCGACGCATCAATCCTCGGCAGTGAGGATCCCGGATTATTACTGGTAACCGCACGTCTTACCGACAACAGCACCGACACTCTCAGGAAAGCAGAAAAAGCTATAGCCGATGAACTAAACACCATAGTGACCGACGGGATAACCGAAACAGAATTACAGCGCGCACTTAACCGTTTTGAATCGGAGAATCGGTTCTCCAACGTAAGCTATCTTTCAAAAGCCAGCGCCCTCGCAATGGCCGAATTACATGGCGATGATATAAACCGGCATATCGAAAACTACCGTGCCATAACAGCCGACAGTATAAATGCCGCAGCACGAACGATACTTCGTCAGGAGCTAAGCTCAACCCTAATTTACCGTCCTCGAAAATGAAACTCAACAACGGCATAGCAACTTTTATCACAGTCATTATAGCTTTGGCTGCTGTGATCGTCATGCCGTCATGTTCCGTAAAGAAGAATAATGCCGCCACGCGTAAATATCAGGAATTTATCACGCGCTACAATATATACTATAATGGCGACACACATTATAACGAGACACTCGACAAAATGGAGAGATACTATGAAGACGATTTTACCCGACTACTGTTTCTCCATCCCGCCGAAGCTAAAGCCGATGAAAAAGCGCCGCAACCTAACGGCGATTTCACCCGCTCTATCGAGAAAGCCCAGAAAGCAATACAGCTACGATCAATAAAGAAACGTCCGCCAAAGAAAGCGGGAAAATCCAATGATCCCGAATACAAGGAGTGGATGAAGCGCGAGGAATACAATCCGTTTCTCCATAATGCATGGATGATGATGGGACGCTCTCAGTTTATGAACGGAGACTTTCTGGGAGCAGCTGCGACATTCTTTTATATCTCGAAGCATTTCACGTGGCTGCCGGCCACAGTAACTGAAGCAAAACTATGGCAGGCCAGAAGTTACTGCGCCCTCGACTGGCTTTTCGAAGCGGAATCGATCATCACGAAGATAACCCCCGAGATGCTCACGTCCAAGCAGTTGAAACTGATGTATGCCACAACATCGGCCGATCTATACATCAAGAATAACGATTATGAACGCGCGATAGAATCTCTTAAAGAGGCTGTCTCACTATCGTCAGGGGTGCAGAAAACGCGGTTGACATATCTTCTGGGACAAATTTATGCAAGAACAGGAAACCGGGCAGAAGCCTACACTATGTTCAAAAAGGTTGCGGGATCATCAAGCGCATCGTACCGCACGAAGTTCAACGCGCGCATAATGCAGAGTGAGGTCTACGACGGCACCAACATCAAACCGGAAGTCGACGCGTTGAAACGAATGACCCGCTATGACCGCAATAAAGAGTATCTTGATCAAATATACTACGCGATCGGTAATCTCTATATGTCGCGGCGCGATACCACCCAGGCTATCGATAATTATGAAACAGCGATTGAGAAAAGCACGCGCAACGGTATTGAGAAAGCTATAGCCCAGATAACCCTCGGAAAGATCTATTTCGAACGTCAACAGTACGAGAAAGCGCAGCCTTGTTATGCCGAAGCCATACCGTTGCTTCCCGAAAGCTACCCTGGATTTGACACGCTGCGGCGACGATCGGACGTTCTCGATGAACTCGCCGTCTACTCTCAGAACGTAACTTTGCAGGACTCACTACTGAAACTGTCGATGCTCACACCTGAAGAACAGATGAAAGTGGTTGAGGGAATAATCGAGCGCCTTAAAAAGAAAGAGAAGGAAGAAGCCGAAAATGCTGCACGAGAGGAATATCTCGCAATGCAGGCTGCTGCCGGAACCGGTTTAACCAATAACAATGCCGCCACACCCAATTCATTTCAGCTTAACAACGATAACTCATGGTACTTCTACAATACGGCGACCCGCAACGCCGGTAAGACCGAATTCCAGAAACGATGGGGAAGCCGAAAACTTGAAGATGACTGGCGACGACGTAACAAAGCATCATTCAGCTTCAATGATTTTGAAACCGAAGGAGAAAACGGCGAAGGCGAAGATGGTCCCGATAACGAAGAAACGACAGAGAGTAACAATGGAGATGGCGACGATAACCAGAGCAATAATGCCAATGATCCGCACTATCCGGAGTATTATCTGCGCCAGATTCCCAAAACCGATGAGGAGCGTACTGTTGCCAACGAGATCATTCAGGAAGGATTGTTCAACATGGGTGTCATACTCAAGGATAAACTCGAGGATTTCAATGCTGCAGAAGCAGAATTTAATCAACTGATGCAACGCTATCCCGATAACGTTTACCGACTTGACGTTTACTACAATCTTTACCTTATGTATATGCGACAGGATCGTCCCGATCTTGCCGAGCGCTACCGGCAGCTGATTATTGACGAGTTTCCCGAATCAAATTACGGAATAGCGATGCGCGACCCCGAATACATAGAGAAACTTCGGAACATGGAGGAGATACAGGAAAAAATGTATGCCGATGCATATACCGCATATCTCAATAACGACAATCAAGAGGTACACGAAGCCTACTCAACGATGTCGCAGGAGTATCCCATGAGCAAGATCATGCCTAAATTCATGTTTATCGACGCACTCACCTACGTGACTGAGAATAATCCTAAACAATTCAAGGAACGGCTAAAGGAAATGCTCGAGAAATACCCCGAGACCGATGTGACTCCATTGGCAACGGCTTATCTTCAGGGACTTGCATCGGGACGCAAACTCCATAGCGGAGGGAGCAATCCGCGCGGAATGTTGTGGGATATCCGACTGAGCAACGATTCAACCCTTACCGAACAGCTGGAACCGGCCGAGTTTACACTCAACCCCGACACAACACAACTCTTCATCCTGTTGTTCCCCACCGACACCGTGGCACCTAACGAACTCCTGTTTAAGATCGCCCGACATAATTTCAATTCATTCGTCGTTAAGGATTTCGATCTTGAAATGATGAACTTCGGCCGGCTGGGACTGTTGATAATAAAAGGATTTGACAACCGTGCCGAGATTAATAACTATCGCCGCGTCATGGCTGAAAGCAGTTCACTTGATCTGCCGCGTCAGGTAAGACCGGTGATCATCAGCGCAGGCGATTTCGACAAACTCCTGAAGGAAGGGCGCTCGTTTGAAGAATACTTCAGATATGCTCGTGAGCAAATGTATATCAAAACCGAGGAAGAGGTTCTGCCACCATCGGTTTACGGACCGTCGGAAGGTATTCCCGACGAGAATCAGGAACCGGAAGATGCCATCATCAATGTGGAGGAACAGATAATTACGACCGGACAACCGACCGAACCGGTAAACGGTGACAAAGATACTGCTAAAGAAAAAGATAAGGATAAAAATAAAGATAAACAGCAAGATAACAATAAGAAAAAGAGAACCACAACTCTCCCCGACTATCTGCCGGGATCGGAAGGCGACGAAGATCCGTTGCTGACACCCCCACCGGCTAAAACAACCGAAAAAAAATGAGCCAGAACAAGATATTATGGGCCGATGATGAAATTGATCTCCTAAAGCCACACATACTGTTTCTTACCGGCAAAGGATATCAGATCGTGACCGCCAATAACGGTCGCGATGCCCTTGAACTTGTTGAGAAAGAAGCGTTTGACCTCATAATCCTTGATGAAAACATGCCTGGTCTGACAGGACTTGAAACCCTCGGCATGATCAAACATATCACCCCGGCGACCCCGGTGATCATGATTACCAAAAGCGAGGAAGAGAACATCATGGATCAGGCGGTAGGCAACAAGATTGCCGATTATCTGATAAAACCGGTTAACCCCAACCAGATACTTCTTTCTATAAAAAAGAATCTCCATAGCGACCGACTGGTATCAGAGAAAACCAGCAGTGACTATCGACGTGAATTCAATGAAATATCGACCTCGATAGGCTATTGCGAAAGTATCGGTGACTGGATGAATCTATACCGCAAACTCGTTTACTGGGAACTTGAACTGGCCTCAGCCGACACCGGAATGTCAGAGATGCTCGACATGCAGAAAGCGGAAGCAAACTCGGCGTTTTACAAATATATAAAACGGAACTACGAAACATGGATAACATCAGGCAGTGATGATCCGGAGCGTCCGGTGATGAGTCCCGATCTCTTCAAAACCACAGTTTTTCCTGCACTCAACAATGGCGAGAAGCTATTTTTCATTCTTATCGACAACTTCCGCCTTGACCAGTGGGCCACAATAAAACCGATGCTGAACGAGATGTTCACTTTCGAGGAAAATCTCTATTGCTCGATACTGCCGACAGCAACCCAGTATTCCCGAAATGCTATTTTCTCAGGGTTGATGCCGCTACAGATCTCACGCATGTTCCCCGATCTTTGGGTCGATGAAGAAGCCGAAGAAGGTAAAAACATCAACGAGGCGCCATTGATAGCGACCCATTTCGAACGTTACCGCCGGCAATGCCGATTCTCCTACAATAAAATCAACGACTCGGCAAGCGGAGAAAAACTCATACGTGACTTCGCCAATCTCGAGAACAATGACCTAAACGTCATAGTACTGAATTTCATAGACATGCTATCGCATGCCCGAACCGAGTCAAAGATGATACGTGAACTTGCCGCCAACAACGCTGCATACCGCTCACTCACCGAGTCATGGTTCCGGCATTCGTCAACAATAGAACTGTTCCGGAAAATCGCTGAAAAAGGATATAAAGTAATCCTTACAACCGATCATGGAACGATACGGGTCGACAATCCTATAAAGGTTGTAGGCGACAAGAACACAAACACCAACCTGCGTTATAAAGTGGGTAAAAACCTCAATTACAACAATAAGCAGGTTTATGAAATACGCCGTCCCGAACAGTTCGGTCTACCGTCACCCAATCCGTCATCGGCCTATATTTTCGCCGGCAACCATGACTTCTTCGCTTATCCAAACAATTACAATTACTACGTTCAATACTACAACGGCACATTCCAGCACGGAGGTATATCAATGGAAGAAATGCTTGTGCCTGTAATCACAATGACTGCCAAATCATAAATTAAACATGAATACAAAAACAATCACTATCGCTTCGACTGCCGATCTCGACAATGCAGCAAAAGAATTTGTAGGAATCATGGATGACTTCACCATATTCGCTTTCAACGGAGAGATGGGAGCAGGAAAAACCACTTTCATCAATGCTCTGACCCGCGCACTTGGAGTTGAGGATGATTCCACAAGTTCACCATCGTTTTCTATAATCAACGAGTACCGCTCAGACACCACCGCAGAACTGATATATCACTTTGACTGTTACCGACTTGAATCGCTCGATGAAGCTCTTGAGATAGGAGTGGAAGACTATTTCGATTCAGGTGCAGTGTGCTTGATCGAATGGCCTGAAAGAATCGCAGATCTACTCCCCGACGACACCGTGACAGTGGATATTAAAGTAAACCCCGACCAATCGAGAACACTAACAGTCACTTTGCCTGAATAATGAATCTGATAACGCTCGAACAAACCGATTCCACCAACTCGGCGCTTGCCGCTATGGGTGAGAATGCCACTGAAGGGACTGTTGTAATGGCTGTCAATCAGACTGCCGGACGCGGACAAAGAGGAAACAGCTGGGAGGCTGAGCCGGGAAAAAATCTTACTTTCTCGATGATGCTCGTTCCTCGCGATATAACTGCCCGCGAACAGTTTCTGATCTCACAGGCCGTAGCGGTCGCCATAGTAACCGTTCTGCGAAGATATTTAAATATCAGTGAGGAGGTCGCAGTGAAATGGCCGAACGATATTTATGTCGGCGATCAGAAGATATGCGGTATCCTTATTGAAAACTCTCTCAGCGGAACAGTCATCAGCCGTTCGATAGTGGGAATAGGCCTCAACGTCAACCAGCTCGAATTCAAGTCAGATGCACCGAATCCTGTTTCCATGATACACCTCATCGGCCGCCAACTCGATCTGACCGAACTGCTTGAAGAAATATGCGACGCTATCAACCTGCAGATGCAACAACTGTCGACTGAAGAAGGCAAAGAGAAATTGAGAAAAGAGTATATGTCGATGCTATGGCGACGCGAAGGATTCCATCCTTATGCAACTCCCGACGGCTACCGTTTCGATGCCGAAGTGGTCGATGTGGCTCCCGACGGTATATTTACGCTCCGGGATCCCTTCGGTAATTCCACAAGCTACGCTTTCAAAGAGATTCAATTCATATTATAGAGAAGATACATAGCGGCATCGGTCATGAACATCAGAACCACAAGGATCCATGACATCACCGTGCGCCGGCCGTAACACTGCCAGGCAAGAAAGCCTGCCACAATGAGATAAAACGGATAAAGCCACAGGAACAATTTCTTGGATTCAGGAACAGGGCCTGCGGCGATTGCAGCGTATGACGGCAGAAACAGAGCCGGAAGAGCTGCCACAATTATTATGAGCAGCATCCACCACGGAACATGGCGGTCGCGGTTATAATCGTAGCTCATCGCGCGCCCTCCTTCTTCTCTTTCAGATAAGCCCCGACTGTCGACCTGATGCCATCGCGCAGTGAAAACGATGGAGCGAAACCGAAATCGCGTTTAGCATCCGACACATCACACGACCAGTTGCGCTGACTCATTATCTTGTATTTATCGCGGTTGAGAGTCGATGGTTTAAGACGTAATTTACCTATCTTCTCGGCAACGTAGCTCGCTACATATACCATCCATAAAGGCATTTTCACCGGAATCACGAACTTACGGCCAAGCTCCTCGGCTACAATGCGGCGGAATTCTTTCTGGGTATATGCCCGGTCTTCTGAAATAATATACTTTTTATTAATGGCCAATGGAGCTGCCAGAGCGTCAAACATCGCATTTACAAGATCCTCGACATATATAAAGGTCAGCATCTGACGGCGGTAACCGACGCCAAAATCAAAATGACTGTCGATTGACTTCACCATCATCAGATAATCTTTCTCATGAGGTCCATATACGCCGGTAGGCCTGAATATGACGTAGGGAATTCCAGCTATATGCTCGAGATAATTCTCCGATTGTACCTTAGATAATCCATAGGCGGTGTTCGGATTCGCCATGCCACGTCCGTCGATAGGCGTATAATTCTTTTCATCACCCGGACCGAGAGCCGACAGACTGCTCATGTAGAGAAACTTCTCGGGAACCATCCCGAGTTCTTTAAGCGTATCGACTGTCAGTCGCAGATAACCGAAATTGATACGCTTGAAGTCCAAGAAGTTAAGACACTTTGTGGCTCCGAGATTATATATCACGTAATCCCATTTCTCACCCGCAGGCAGAGCCTCTCCGAGCGATTTTTTCAATGCTTCGGGATCATCATAATCAAGAACAACGAATTTAAGCCGGCTGTCGGTAAGATAACGGCGGGAAGTAGATTCCCTGACGGCGACCCATGTGTCGTAGCCTCGCCGCAACCCTTCGGCTGCGATAAATCCGCCGATGAAACCTCCGGCGCCCACAACGAGCAATTTCTTCTTTTCCATATTCGATAAAGTTTCCCATTCTTGAAGCAGCTGAACGGGATCAGTTACACGATTTTTCTATTTTTTACGTTTTCCCGAGCCTCGTACAAGCTTCAGGACCTGAGCGGATCGGGCGGGGAGATAAAGTCTAAGCCACTCTTTGCCGATTGGCTGATAAAGCGCATCAAACTCGGTAAGATGTTCTGTTTTTTCATCGATATTACCAAAACCGCCGAAATCGGGATTATCGGTCGACAGAACGGTTCTATATTTTCCGGTCGGAGCAAGAACGCCGTAATGTGTATATGACTTATCGGGACTGAAGTTGAACACGAATACCAGATTACCGCGGCGGAACGCAAGGACCTGGTCATCGTCTTTCTCCCACAGTTTATCGATTGCAAGTGCCTGGAAATTATTTACTCCAGAAACAAGCTCCACCATTGCATTATCGAACTTATTCAGGAACTTGTATTGCAGATCCTCACGGTCGACGAGATCCCACTGCCGACGCGCATATTTGTAGCTCCAGCCGTTACCTTCGCGCGGAAAATCTATCCATTCAGGATGGCCGAATTCATTACCCATGAAGTTGAGATAGCCGCCATTGATTGTTGCGAGTGTGACCAGACGTATCATCTTGTGGAGTGCGATGCCTCGAGCGACAGTCATGTCGTCATCGCCTACCATCATGTGCCAATACATCTTCTCGTCGATAAGTCTGAAAATAACCGTTTTATCTCCTACAAGAGCCTGATCGTGACTTTCAACATAGGAAATC